>NZ_JAEQDD010000183.1:0-4010 GCF_020737885.1 Microcoleus sp. PH2017_34_RAT_O_A
TTTTGGATTTAAAGGCTAATTCGTCAATTTCAACAAAACGATTCTCGGTGGATTTAATGATGTGCCTCTCTGCTAGTTGCATTCAGACTCTCCATTTTTGGACGATCGCAATAATTCTCTCAGTTGACCATTTTGACTATATGATACTACTATTGCTTACTACTGCTTACAAACTTAATAAAGTTTTATAATACCGTCTTTTAGGGAAATTTGATCGAAAATTTCGCTGGAAAATCATGGCGGGCGATCGGGCCCGGTGGTGTTGCTGCTCGATCGAGACCGCCAAACTGTAAAATGAACGCTTGTATATAAGTTATGTAGAGCAGGAGAACAATTTCAGTGGCAATAGAAGTAGGTCAGAGAGTTAAGGTACGCCGTCTCAGAGATCGGATACCTGCAAATATGGTGGGCAAGATAAAGGAAAATCCAGTAGGCACTGTTGACGGATTCAGAATGGTTGATGGCAGCGGAGTAGGCGTGGTTGTCAAGTTTGACGGTTTTGCGACTTGGTTCTTTGAAGATGAGCTAGAAGCAGTTTAGTAGAAGGCCGTTGTCAGTGGGCAGTGGGCAGTTGTTAGTTGTCAGTTGTCAGTTGTTATTGGTAGCAGCTAACAACTCACACATCAGGAATCAGAAAGAACAACTACCTACTGCCCACTGCCCACAGCCCACTAACCACTGACAACTACCCACTGACAACTGACAACTCTGGCTGAAGGTTGCGCTTAAATGTTAAGTAGTAAGCTTTGGCACTGAGAACAGAAAATGGCTTTGATTTTGACATTTTTGGGCAAAGGCGGCACTGGCCGCAGCACGATCGCGATCGCAACAGCTAAAAAATATGCGGCTCAAGGCAAGCGAGTTCTGCTACTCGGCCAAGATCCGGGGCCTGCATTGGGTATTCTGCTAGGGGTTCCCCTGACTCCCACGCCACAGGAAATCGCCCCCAACTTCAAAGCAGTTCAGGTGAACAGCGCGCCGCTGCTAGAACGCAGGTGGGACGAAATTAAACAACTAGAAGCTCAATATGTCCGCACTCCGTTTTTCAAGCAGATTTACGGGCAAGAATTGGGAGTGTTACCTGGGATGGACAGCGCGCTGGCGTTGAATGAACTTCGGGAATACGACGACAGCAAACAATATGATGTCATTGTGTATGACGGCAGCGGCGGCATGGATACGCTGCGGATGTTGGGAATGCCGGAAATTTTGAGCTGGTACATCCGTCGCTTCCGCCAAGCGTTGGTAGATTCGGATTTGGGGAAAGCTTTGTCGCCTTTTATTCAACCGGTTGTCAGTACCGTGTTGACGGTGGATATGTCGGGAGACAATGCTTTTCAATCTACCAAGCAAGTCGATAATCTGTTGGATAAGGGTAAGGAAGCGCTGGCAGATCCGAACCGCACCGCCGCTTATTTGGTGACGACTGGGGATGCAAGTGCGATCGGCACTGCGCGCTATTTGTGGGGAAGTTCTCAACAAATTGGTTTAACTGTCGGCGGTGTGATTGTCAATCAAGCACCGCTTACAGAAACGATTGCTGCTGATTTCGATCCTTTGACAGCAGTTTCTGTGCCGGCCCACAGCGATAATAATTGGCAGCCGTTAATTGATGCTTTGCCAGATTTTTCTGAAGCTGGGAAAGCTCCTAAACCGATTAACATCAACACTGCACAGCGTCTAGTTAGTTTGTTTTTGCCTGGGTTTGACAAGAAAGAAATTAAATTGATTCAATCCGGGCCGGAAGTGACGATCGAAGCGGGCGATCAGCGGCGCAATATCTTGCTTCCTCCGGCGCTAACTGGAAAATCTGTCACAGGTGCTAAATTCCAGAATGGTTACTTGATTATTTCTTTTTAGCAGTTAAGTTGTTCGGGATTTTGGGTAAATTTTGGAACGGGCAAGATGCCCGTTCCACATTATTTTTATTAGTAGTTGTATGGGGTACGTTGTTGGGCTTGGGCCCTATACGTTTAAATGGTTATATAAGCTGTCAGTCATACCTCATCTTTCCGAGAAAGGCTATAATTTAGGGATTTTTCATGGATCCGCACCCTACGACCACAAACACTGAAAATTATCGATAAATCTTGGAAAATACGATCGCCCGCAGTGCGTCTATAATATAAAATCATTAGCAAATTTGGGAAAACAGCAATGGTTACACAACTGCAATCTCCCGACCAACAAAACATCGTATACCCTGACGATAACGGAGAACCAATGTCAGACAATACTGAGCAGTTTCGATTAATCGTTTGGATTAAGGAAAATTCCGAACTATTGTTTGCGAATGACCCGAATGTTTTCGTAGCCGGCGACTTGCTTTGGTATCCCGTTGAAAGAAATAATAAACTTTGCCAAGCACCAGATGTGATGGTAGTTTTTGGTAGACCAAAAGGATATCGAGGTTCCTATCAACAGTGGAATGAAGATAATATTCCGCCGCAAGTCGTTTTTGAAATTTGGTCGCCGGGAAATCGGCCTGCTCCGATGATTCAAAAGTTCAAATTTTACGAACGTTACGGCGTGGAAGAATACTATTTGTACGACCCACAAACATTAGAATTGACAGGATGGCAGCGGGTTGAGGAAGAGTTAGAGGCGATCGAACAAATAGACGGTTGGATCAGTCCGAGATTGGGCGTGCGGTTCCAATTATCTGAAACCGGACTCGAAATGTTCGGGCCAAACGGAGAAGCATTTATGAGTTTTGTGGAACTCGCTCAACTGCGGCGCCAAGCGGAAGCACAAGCGACTGAAGCAGAGCAACTGCGACAACAAGCAGAGGAACGGGCGACTGAGGCTGAAACTTTGCTCGAGCAAGAACGATCGCGATCGCAAGCCTTAGAAGCTCAACTCCGAGCAATGGGAATCGATCCAAATCAATTGCAATAGATGATTGGGCAATTTAAACGCCGATTTAAATCGCGTACATAATCTCCGTAGATACTGTCTTGACCTGTCAAGGGGTGGCGATCGCATAATTAGGGCTTGCTGAAAAAGTCAGAAAACAGCATTTAGAAAGATGAGTGAATTTGAGATCGCCTCGACAATATAAGTGGTGTTAATTTTATGATGGCAAAACATAGCTTTTACCAATGATTTAAGCCAAAAAACATCAAAAAAGGTTTTTGTTATGAAATAGACAGAAAAAAAGCCAAAAAGCCTGCCGTACCCTGGCAGAAAGATTCATCACCATAAAAGTTATAGCGATGCTTGTTTCAGAAGTATTATTAAGTTTAGCCATCACTCTACCAAGGCTGAATCTTCTTTTAGCTTCTCCAAACTTTCCCTCAATTAAGTTACGAATTCTCTCGTCTGATTGAGCTTGTTTTTTTATTAATTTGCTCAGATTTTTGGGAGGTCTTCCTAGACGGACACCGCTCATTCTGATGCCGAGTTCTTTGCACCAAACTCTATTTTCTTCTGTTCGATATAGCGGTTCTCAGAAAGATGAGGTACGTTGTTGGGATGCGAGCCCTCTTAGTCTAAGCAGTTATACGATCTGCCAGTTATACCTCATCTTTTTGAGAAAGGCTATATATCCGATCTACATGAATTGATTCAGGGTAAAATCCGGTGAATTGTTTAAATGCTTCTACTTGTATTTTTAAGTCTCCTGATTCGTTGAAGTTACCCCAACTAATTCGGTCTAAAAATACGTACCCATTGCGACAACTGGCTGACAGTTTTGCCCCAAATTCAACGGATTTCCCAGCTTTCCCTCTCACGGAGCGGGCGGATCTGTGGTTGCGTTAAACTTACTATTCTGTCGGGAATACTATGTTCTTTCTTTTCGTACATTAACAACTGTTGGCGGTAGACTTCTGTAACTACTAACAGCATTCTATAATGAGATTTGGTTAATAACTGTAGCTCACCCATTCGCTCTATACTAGCCAAATTTTTTTGGATGTATTGCAGTTGTTTTTTAATGGCTTTTCTTCTTGATTTTCGTCGTGGCTTTTTTTGTTTTGCTATGGTTAGGTATTCTTTTCTGGCTCTGT
>NZ_JAEQDD010000184.1:0-3939 GCF_020737885.1 Microcoleus sp. PH2017_34_RAT_O_A
ATAGCTGGTAAAAGTATAGTCATCTATTACATGACATGGGAGGCTTCCAGTCCCTCCCCTTTCGCTTTCACTTCGAGCGGATTGACCCGCCTTGGCTGAACTACGCAGCTCTCTATCCCATTGCCAAAGGCATTTGGGATTGCTTTTCTGAGGATGTTGTAAGAACCGTTAACATCGGAGTTAATTAATTGACCGACTGATGTTCTGTATAATCCTCTTTTGATTCGCCTGCCACTAAATACGACATCCAAAGCGCTAGTATGCCCGTACACAGGAATTGGATCTAGATTCAAGAAATTAAAGTCGGCGACCCCCTCACGAGAGCCGCCGCTCTCCAAAACCGTGCGTGAAAATTTCTCTTCACACGGCTCCTCAATGACTCGGTGATTGTCACTCATACCGCGTTACCAACATATCCTCTTTCCAGAACCATTCTGTACGTGAAGGTGGCTTAGGTTTAACACTTTTACAGCTAGATTTTGTACCCCGACTGCCATCTGTAGCAGTCTTTATATCGTGGCAATGCCTGTGAAGTAAGTCCCAGTTGTCATAAGAATCCTTTCCACCTTTCGATTTAGGAATTCTGTGGTCAACTTCCATGACATCTTCGTCTCGAAAATGTAATCCGCAGTGAGAACATTTACCCTTTTGAATCTTAAGAAGTGTTGTCACTCTTTTGGGACTTTCAGGGTGTTTTCCCATTCTTATACTCCAATACACCAGGTTTCCGTCGTATGGTGACGATTCGCCTTTAACTTTGGCATGGTCTATGATTTTTATTTGACCATGTTTACGTAACCGGAGAGGGTTAGTCCCTTCTTCCCTGATTGCGAATACCCAGTGATCATTGCCTATGGTTTGCCAGTATTTATTTGACACCCATGTTTTCGATTTGTGATGGCGATGATTTGCCCAAGCTCTGAGTTTTTGATACACCAGTGAGTCTAATTTATAGAAGACTTTGCTACTTGGAACCGTTCGGTAATAATTAGCCCACCCTATAATTAGAGGATTTAACCTCTTAATTAAATCTGATTGAGATTTGGCTTTGTGGATGTCTATTATTCTTGCGATTTCTTTGAGGTGTATCTTAACTTTTGTCGGGCTTGGGGTGATGATTGTGCTGAAACCCAGTAGTTCACCTTGGGGATTTTTCCCGCTAGTATATTTGCCAGATGGATATTGCCTGACTTTGAATCCCAGGAAATCAAATCCTGGAGACTGTCCATCATGGCTGCTCATTGTGTGAGCTATCCTTGTTTTACTGAATTTTAGCTCCAAACCCATGCCTTTTAGCCATTCAGAGATTATCTCTTTACACTTTTGAACAACGGTTAAATCTTCGTGGAGAATTACGAAGTCATCGGCGTATCTTATTAAGGATATGCTTTTACATTTTTGTTGCCAGCTTACTTGCCCTTTTCCTGTTGACTTTTTGATGTCCAAGGTTTTGGCAAATTCCTTAATTCGATGTTCCATCCCGTGGAGAGCTATATTAGCCAGTAGTGGAGAAATAACTCCACCCTGTGGCGTACCCTCAAGTGTTGGAAACAACTGCTGTCCGTCCATCACCCCCGCTCTGAGCCATGCCTTGATTTGGCGGCGCAAAAGCGGGAATGTATTTAATTTTTTAAGCAGTGCTTCATGGTCGATTTTGTCGAAGCATTTGGCGATGTCCGCATCTAGCACATATTTTTGCTTATACCTAATCGCATTAAATATTGCCCCGATAGCATCTTGGCACGAGCGTCCAGGTCTGAACCCATATTGGTTCGGTTCAAATCGCGCTTCCCATTCTGGTTCTAATGCCAGTTTAACAAGCGCCTGCAATGCCCGGTCTTTCATTGTTGGGATTCCTAAAGGTCGCTTCTCTTCTGTACCAGGCTTGGGAATCCATACTCGCCTGGTTGGGCTGACCTTTGAACTCAGGTTTATATTACCTATTAGGTCAAGGCGTTGCTTTGGGGTTAGTGATTTGACACCATCCACACCTGCCGTCTTTTTTCCTTTGTTATCCTGAGTAACCCTACGAACCGCTAAGCATTTTGCAGCCCAGGACTTCATCAACAACTTTTGGAGTCTGCGAAGCGCCTTAATATCACCACGATTGGCGGCTTGATAGATTCTTTTCTGCAACTTGAACACAACTCTTTCCAGCTTTCGCCAAGGAGTCTTGTTCCATTCATACATCGGTTTTACCGTGCTCATGACTTTTATATTGCTACTGGAGGCTCTATCTTCCGAGACACCGTGGGTCTGTCTGCATATCTCCCTCGTTACAGGGGAGCTTTCGCTTTTGACCCAATCTCTCCTTGCCGTTGCATCCGGTTAGCACCTACTCTGAAAATCGACTTTTCCAGAGAGCAAACGGTAGGTTATTTCGTTCCTGTTCGTCTTTGTTTAGAGCTTTTAGGGTGGTACTTTCCACCGGGTTTATTACAGAGTGCTTGGTTGGTCAAACAAACAATTGCCAACCCTGTGGTAAATTGAAGGTAGAATCCCTTTATTACCAATCCTTGCCCTTTTGGGACTCCCAGCGTATCAACCTGTTTCGCTGGTTATCTCTCACGATGGTTCGGATGTACCTTTGCTTTTGCTACCCATAAACTCCTGCTCAACGGGATTCTAGAATAGGTTTTCCAGTTACCGCTTTTTCACCCCGCTTTACGGATTGATGGCTAATCGCTACCGTAGGGGTGATGCTTTCACCGCAGCACCAGCGGGATGGGACTTGAACAGTGTTCTCACCCACAAGACGAACAAGTTGTCATCTAACAAGGGATTAAAGTGCGAACTCAATCCATATTGGATTACCTTATTAGAGCCTGAATTCCCCCCATTTCTGGGTTTCTTCAGAACGAAACGCACGCTCGACTTAGACGTGTAAGATTCTTCTTGAACAATCACCTTAATTCCCACCAATCGAGCCTTGTATTCCAACATCTCAATTAATCGAGCGTGAGGAATGCTGACAAAGTTTTGATTAGTTCGTTTTCCCAGGTTAATTTCAGTTTTCCACTGTGCATTTTTGCCAATTACTAGCGTCCCAATTTGATTTGCCGTCAGAAGTTCGACTATTAATCGACTTGTGTGATGCAAGTAATTATCGACTTTTTGGTTGCGACAGCGGGTTAAGCGTTGAAGCCGGGGTGAGGTTTTGCGCTCCCCTTTTAGTTGGGATTGCAACTGCGAAGAGCGTTTGTTGTAGAACTGGTTAATCGATTTGAGTGGTCGCCCGTTAATCAAAAGAGGGATAAATCCCGGTTGATTTGAAGTTAGCGCCACTAAATTGTCCAGTCCCAAATCAATACTAGCTACGAAGTTGTTACTGCTAGCGGTGGACTCCGGTTCATCGTAAATTACCTCAATTACATAAGCATCGCATTTGGGAACCAATCTAACTTGACAAATTCGTTCGGGATTTACTTTGGTTTTGATTAAAATCTCAGTACCTGACAGTTTAATAATTCCATTTTTCAACTGCCTGCTGCTTATTGCTTGAATCGTATAAACCAGGATATTTCGACCTTTGACTTTATCTTTGTACTTAGGTAGTTTTGGACGACCCGTAAATTTAGAGGCATCTTTTTTGTAAGCTTTGAGAGCTTCAAAAAACGATTTCCAGTTTTTGTCTAACAACATCAAGATTTGCTGGCCAACCTTGGCAGGCATTGCTTTGTAAGCTGCGTGAGATTTCATCAAGCGATTCATTTCGTTGTAATTGACATAGCCCCATCCATAAATGAAACTTTGACGAAGGACATAATTGGCAGCATTGTAGAGATTCTTCGATTTAAAAGCTAGTTCGTCAATTTGGACGAAACGGCGTTCTTTCGATTTAATGATGTGACGTTCTGTTAGCTGCATTCTCAACCTCCTGACCACATAATACCATGCTTGATTACTTATGCTTACAAACTGAATGAAGTTTTACAATAC
>NZ_JAEQDD010000185.1:0-3803 GCF_020737885.1 Microcoleus sp. PH2017_34_RAT_O_A
ACGTTTGTTGCGTCTGAGGCTGGTCATGTTGTGGCTTGCATCCCGCTCGAAGAGTCGGACAGTCTACAAGCCCCTCCCTTTAGGGATGGGGTTCATGACTCTTCAACTTGTCTGACAGCCATGCGTTGCAGCGGCAGGCTGAGGATGCTAGAAGCAGTCAACAAATAAGAAAGAACAGTAGTCAGCTTCAAACTCAGCAACAACCAGCTATCCTCTGGCAAGTGAAGTTTCAGCCCGAAAACAGATATGCAGTAAACTATCCAGTAAGTAAAGCTCATCTTGATCAGGATTTCTTCGCTCAAAGTACGCGCGGCGAAGCTATCCCCTAGGGAATCGTCAGCCCCGTCAGAGGAGGCATTATCGCTCAGCACGACTAGACCCGCAATAGCAGCGACAAAAGAAACGATCACCAGATTGTCATGCCAGTTAAGCTCAAGCATTTCTAAAACTCCGCTTTTATCGTAATTTTTGGAATTAGACATCAGTCTAAAGGATAAGTTTTCCCGTTCCAAGCAATAGTTACAATTTGACACAGCCACAGTTACAAATCGCAATGAAAATTCACCGCAATCGCCCGCCACAGACTCGTTTAGTCAGTCGCAAAGGACAATTCACCTTGGGTGTTGTCAAATTGGGAGTACCTCGCCTGCATTTTGCCGATCTATATCACAGGCTGCTAACTCTTTCTTGGCCACAATTTTTCATGCTGATTTGTCTGTCGTATGTACTCACAAATTCTTTATTTGCCTTAGCTTACTTAGCGGGAGGAGATTGCATTGCTAATGCACGGCCTGGTTCATTCAAAGATGCTTTTTATTTCAGCGTGCAAACAATGGCGACAATCGGCTACGGTGCCATGTATCCGCGCACCGAGTACGCTAATACTATAGTTGCGATCGAAGCGTTTTTTGGTTTGTGGGGAGTCGCAATGGTGACGGGACTGGCTTTTTCAAGATTTTCTCGAGCAACCGCTAGAGTTATCTTCAGCCGCGTAGCTATAATCGCTCCTTTCAACGGCGTTCCGACTCTGATGTACCGCGCAGGAAATCAGCGCTTCAACCAAATTTTAGAAGCACAGCAGCGAGCTACTTTAATCCGCGACGAAGTAACATCGGAAGGAGAATATATGCGGCGTTTTTACGATTTGCAATTAATGCGGAGTCAATCTCCTATTTTTGCCTTAACTTGGACGGTAATGCACACAATTGATGAGAACAGTCCTTTGTACCAACTTACCGCCAAAGATTTGATCGAGCAGCACGCCGAAATTGTAATTACGCTAACGGGAATTGACGAGACAGTTTCGCAAACTATACACGCGCGACATTCTTTTGTAGCGTCAGAAATCGTGTGGAATATGCGGTTTGTAGATATTATTTCGAGGACTCCGGATGGCGGGCGGGTGGTTGATTATACTCGGTTTCACGATGTGAAGCCTGTGGAATAGAAGTTTTGATTTAGCGCTAGAATTAGGTGTATTGCAACACAAGCCGTAGGGACACGGCACTGCCGTGTCCCTACCTCTGTTAGATTTAGCCAGTCCTAGAAGACCTGTAGGGCAAAACAAGTTAATATTTATGAACTCAATAACTGCGAACATGACACTGAAAGAATTGCAACCGCAACTTTTGGCGTTAACTCCTGAAGAAAAGACTCAAGCTATACTATTTTTAGCCCAAAGTTTAACCAACTTTTGGTCTGGAATTCAAAAGACTCCCGGCGTGTGCGGTGGCGATGCTTGCATCAGACAAACGCGCATTCCTGTTTGGGTGTTGGTGAATGCTCGCCGTTTAGGTATTTCTGAATCTGAACTGTTAGAAGATTATCCGACTCTGCGTGCCACTGACTTGGCAAATGCTTGGGCATATGCTGAGGCATATCCTGACGAGATTGAAACAGCAATTCAAGAAAATGAGGATGATTGAAAAGTGGCACGTTTTTATATTTGTTGAATGAAGTTATGAGTTACATTATTATCTATTCTTGGCTGGCAATGCGTACTATACAATTGGCACTTAAATAGGCTCAATAAATCTGGGTGGCAAGTGCTAGAATAGTTTGACGATCACCAAACATATATTTTTTACCACTTAGTACGAATAACGAACATGACACTAAAAGAATTACAACCGCAACTCCTGGCGCTAAGTCCAGAGGAAAAAACTCAAGCTATACAATTTTTAGCCCAAAGTTTAAGTAACTTTTGGTCGGAAATTCAAAAGACTCCCGGCGTAATGGGCGGCGAAGCTTGTATCAGACAAACGCGGATTCCTGTTTGGCTGTTAATAAGTTATCGCCGTCAAGGTGCTAGCGATGCTCATATTTTAGAAGGTCATCCGGATCTGAGTGCTGCCGATTTGGTAAATGCTTTTGCTTATGCTGAGGCACACATTGAAGAGATCGATCGAGGTATTCTAGAACAAGAAAAAGAAAGCGACACCTAAACGATTGTTAGAAACCCATAAGTATTAAAATAAATAAAAGACTCCTTGTAATATGCGAATAATTCATACTGCTGACTGGCATTTGGGACGACGTTTTCGAGGGATCGATCGCACTTCTGAAATTGCGATCGCCCTAGAACAAATATTGAAACAAGCCAAGGAGCTCGATGTCGATGCCGTGTTGGTCGCCGGTGACATTTTCGACGTTCCCAACCCTCCAGCCTATGCTGAGCGCATTGCCTATCAATTTTTCTGCGAACTCCAAGCTGCCGAAATTCCCGCAATTGCGATCGCCGGCAATCACGATTCAGCATCCCGCATCGACAGCATCGCGCAACTGCTATCCCTTGCCGGCGTTCGCGCTTTAGGTAAACCCAGGCGATCGGCAGACGGTGGCAGCATTACTCTGAATACCAAAAGTGGTAAACTGTGCGTAGGAGCAATGCCTTTTGCTTCCGAACAAAGACTCTTAGATGCCAATTCTCTGTGGCACTCCGGAGACGCCAACCGCCGTCAAGATTACCGCGAAATTGTAGCAGATTTACTGCAAAATTTAACCACAGATTTTCGAGACAATACTGTGAATATGCTGATGGGACACATGAGCATTGACGGTGCTCGCTTGGCTAAATCCGAAGTCGCTTATTACACGCGAGAACAATACCTGCTATCATCGCAAACTCTGCCGCCAGAAGCTCAATATGTCGCCCTAGGACACATCCACATTCACCAGCGGATTGCTAAGAGTTCTCCTGCTTATTATTCCGGTTCTTTGATTCAGTTAGATTTTGGAGAAGCCGAACAGGAAAAAGGATTTTGCTTGATCGAAGTTGAGCCGGGAAGTCAGGCAAAGGTAGAATTTCGACCTCTGGCTTGCCACAAACCGTTAAAAGTGCTTCAATGTGATAATGACAATCTCGATCAAATTTTAGAAGCTCATCAATATCATCCTGGTTTTTTGAAGGTAATTGTCGAATTGGATAGCCCGCAAATCGGATTAGCCGATCGCGTGCGGCAAATCTGTTCTCAAGCGCTGTTAATTGAACCGCGCTATCGGGATGCACCGCTAGAACCAACAGAGAGCACTAATATCGATCCCAACAACTTCGATCCAGCAGCAGAGTTCTGCAACTATTATCAAAACCGCTTGGGAACGACACCACAACCCGCTGTATTGGAGGGATTTGAGAATTTGTACAAGAAGTTTAAGGAAACAGTTAATAGTTAAGCAATCGAGACTAGATCCCCCCTAACCCCCCTTAAGGGACTTCCAAATAAATAATCATGCCAATACTGGCTCAGGGCGGTAAAAAATATCGATAAACCATTTACCGAGATTCAAGGGTTTGTCGTTGACCA
>NZ_JAEQDD010000186.1:0-6308 GCF_020737885.1 Microcoleus sp. PH2017_34_RAT_O_A
CAAATAGTCTCGTGCGATCGCCCGAGTTGCGGACAAAGCTACCCAAATAGTCAAGGATGGGTAGCTTTGTCCATAAATTAAGTTACAGTTTCAAACCCCTACAGCCTTGTCCCTACAGATCCGGCTGCCGAATGCCGAATACTGCTAGGTTTTTGGCTCAAACTTGTAACCTACTCCCCGGACGGTTTGAATCATTGAGATTTGGTTGGTATCTGGTTCAATTTTGCGGCGAATTTGACCGATATGGACATCCACCACGCGATCGGCTCCCACATACTCGTAGTCCCAGACTTCTTGCAGCAATTCCGATCGCCTCCATACGCGACCGGGTTTGCTTGCCAAACAGTACAGCAGGTCGAATTCTAAAGCCGTCAAAGCAACTATCTGACTGTCGAGAATTACCTCGCGCCGGACGGGATCTATTAGTAGCTCTCCAAAGGTCAGACTTTGTTGTTGAGCCGGAGTAACAAGGCGTTTGCGCTTCAAAATTGCTGCAACGCGAGCTCCAATCTCTACAAGACTAAAAGGTTTAGTAATGTAGTCGTCAGCGCCTTCGGCAAACCCTTTCATTTTGTCAGCTTCATCGGTTCGGCTGGTCAGCATCAACACAAACACGCCCGTCCGTTTTTGCATCTCTTGACAGAGTTTGTAGCCAGTAGTATCGGGTAAATTTACATCTAGAACTACTAAGTCAGGATTGAGTTGCTCAAATAATTCCAGACCAGTCTGACCGTCCGCGGCCGACTCAACTTGATAACCTTGCTGGCTCAAAAAACGGTGAATTAAATTTCGGATTGCCGGGTCGTCATCAACCACAAGGATTTTTACAGGGGCCATGACCACAACTTTGTTTGAAGAATTAGGCAAGAAGATTCAGCCATAATAATAGAAAACTGGATACAAATCTCGAAAAAATTGAGCTTTTATATAGTTGTAGCCATATTTATAGCCATACTTATAACCTACGTAAGATTTCAGGCAATAAATCTCCAGGTACTTTGGATAAGGCTAGATTTTGGCCTTGCAGCCCACATTCGCTATAGAAAGCTCTAATCGTTTTCACAATATAACTCAATGCAGTTTGCCGGGAATCGGCAGCTTGAGAGTTTGGCGGGGCTTGCAGGTTAAGTTTATCTCCATATGTTAACCCTTTGTCGTTGAGATGTTGTCCCCATTCGGCACACACTTGCAACTGGTGGTGCAGTGCTGCTTCTAGATGGCTGGTTTGGGCGGCTTTGTTGGTGGCGAAATCTTGGTCTGTGGCTAGTTGATAGTGGGCTAGTCCGAGATTGTTGCGGGCGGCCCAGGTGTCAAAGCTGAGTTGGGTTCGATCGAGCTTGCCGGCGATATCCAGTGCAGCTTCGTAGGCGGTAATCGCCTGCTGTAAAGATTCCGTCCGGGCCTGTTTCTGCTGGAACTGGTTCCCCAAATGCCAATAAGCGGTACCGAGATTGTTGTAGGTGGCTGCTGCTGCTGCGGGTACCAATTCTCGGGTGCGGTATTTCAAGGCTTCGCGGTAGGCATCAATCGCCCTGACTAACAAGAGTTCTGAGGGTTCGTGCTGGGCGAGGTTCCAGCAAGCGGTACCGAGGTTGTTTTGGACTCCGGCATAGTTGAGCGGTTCTCGATCGGGACTGTAACAGCAAAGGGCTTGGGTGTAAGCGGCGATCGCGCTTTTGAGATAGACGATCGGCTGACCATCTTGAGCTAAATTCCAGTATGCTGTCGCCAAATTATTCTGAGCCGCCGCGTACTGCTGGGGCTCCGCCGCCGGGTCTAAATCTAGTAGCGCTTGTTGGTAAGCTGCAACTGCTTGCTGCAAGTTCTCTGTCTTATCTTGATAGCGGGCTAAATCTGCCGAAGCGATGCCCAAATTTTTGTTTAATCTCACGCGGGTTTGGGGTGCGCTGTCGGCATCTGTGCGGTTCAAACCTTCAAGGTAGAGGGCGATGCTGCGTTCGAGGCAGGATACCGGATCGGCTGCGTTATGCTGCTGCGTGCGATCGCGCGACAGCATCCAGTAGAAAGTACCGAGATCGTTGATCAGATCGGAAATTGGCGGTAGGCTGTGGGACTCCTCGGCGTACTGAGTTAAGTTTTGTGTCAATTGGGAAATTAGCCGCGCGCATTCCTCGGTTAGTGGTTGATTTTCCTGGGAGTTGTCGTCGAGTTCCAGGTATGCAATCACTTGCTCGATCGCGCGAATGGCAATTGTCAGGTTTTGCGGGGAGGAATCTCCGCCCAGAATCCGATCGCGGTAGTAATTTCCCAAACTGTGATAAGCCAAAGCCAAAGCTTCGGAACAGCACTCATGTTCTTGCAGCAATGCAATATATTGCAGGGTTTGCAGCGGCAGAAAATTGTCTTCCGATGCGGGATTATCTTCTACTTCCAACTCCTGAGAAGCCGCTGCTAGCACCAAATCTGCCAGTTCGACGGATTTAGAATCTGTTGTGGCGGGTTCAGAATCGGGAATGGGAGATGGGGAATCGGGAATTGGGGATGGGGAATCGGGAATGGGGGATGGGGAATCGGGAATGGGGGATGGGGAATCGGGAATGGGGGATGGGGAATCGGGAATGGGGGATGGGGAATCGGGAATTGGGGATGGGGAATCGGGAATTGAGGATTCTTCAGAAGACTTTAAATATTTTAAAAGTTGGTCGCCATAGTCTCCGTTGTCCCGCAAGTTTCCGAAGTTTTCCGAGTGTCCGAAGTCTTCCGAGTGCCCGAAGTCGCCCTTAGCTGGAGTTGGTTCGCCTTCAAACTCAAATACTCCGGTGCGCCATTGCCAAAATTCCGGGGCCGATTGCTCGATCGAACTCAACCAAGGGCGCGACACCCACAGCAACAGAGTAGATTCGCACATTTGCAGGTTTGCTTCGATGTCTCTCAAATAGCTCAGGAACGACCACTGCACGGCTGGTGAGTGCCTGGTCAGGTGTTCGGCCCCGAGAATTTGAAATCCCGGCAAACGGCTGTAGCTGCCGCCGTTTCGGGGCAGTGGGTGTTGAGTCAGCCATGCGGCGATCGAGTCCCAAGGATTGGGCTCGCTCACGTCGAGTTCCAAACTGACAAATCGGGGATAGTCGATCGGGTAGGGACGAGAAATCGAGTCGGCGCCCTCGGCGGCTAATTCTGCCTGCAAGCGGGCCGCCAGACAGTCCCGCAAACACAGGTCGTCGCAGGCGGCAATAAAAATTTGACGGCGTAAGTTGAGGTCGATCGCCTGTTTCAAGCGTTGATAGATCTGCTTGTTCGAGCTAGAAACTTTTTGGGAAGGAATAGACATCACGGTCTGGCGATTTTAGATTTTAGATTTTAGATTTTAGATTTGGGAATGTAGATTTGGGAATGTAGATTGTAGATTTTAGATTTGGGATTGTAGAGTTGAAATCGCTCCTAACTCGCAACACCGACGAGTTCGGCAGTCAATCGCACCGTTGATGACCTGCATGATTGTAGATTTTCAATTAGCAATTTTTTTATATTTGTGACGATTCCGTCTGATTAATTGCAACGATCGCCCCTGAACCTGAACGCCGAAAGGAAAAAACCCTATTTCTGCTTGTCTTGTTTAGTCTTCCAGCTCGCTCGGCACGCTTCAGGACTGTTGCAACTATAGCGGATCAAGCTCTCATATTCGCGGACGTTGTTGGGAAGAGAGCCCTCTTGGTTTCAGTGGTTATATAACCTGTCAGTCATACCTCACCTTTTTGAGAAAGGCTATAGAAACATGGTTTGTTGAATGATTATTTAAAATAGCGATTTGAAGCAGCTTTGAGTGTCAGGTCAGTTTTTACACAGAAGCAGCCACAAACACCAAACCGGCTACTAACAGCGCGGCGGCAACACCCAGGATGATGTAGTTCCGTTGCTGGTTCTTGTTGGGAGGTACGGCGTCGTACATCTTCGGCTCTTTGGCAAAGTTGTTCAAGCGTCCGTCTTCTTCGGTAGTATAAGGCATTGGCAACAATCCTCAATATTTTTGATTGCCATCACTTTACCAAAAAACGCTATCAAATCGCCGCCCTTAAGTTCGGGAATTTATTTTGAGGTGACAGTACCTGTTTCGGGAGAAGAGGCGATCGCGTAATCTTTGACCGGCATTCTTCCTGCTAAGTACGCTAAACGTCCCGCTTCTGCGGCCATTCCCATTGCTTTGGCCATTGCCGGAGAATTCTGAGCATTGGCGATCGCGGAATTAATCAAAAGTGCATCAGCGCCCATTTCCATGGCTTGGGCCGCTTCGCTGGGAGTGCCGATCCCTGCATCCACCACCACAGGGATATTCACCGTGTCAATAATGATTTGAATATTGGCAGCATTATTGATCCCTTGCCCCGAACCGATGGGCGAACCTAAAGGCATGACAGTCGCACAACCGACTTCTTCTAGGCGTTTTGCTAGCAGCGGATCGGCATTGATGTAAGGCAAAACGGCAAAACCTTCTTTGACTAATTGCTCTGCGGCGTGCAAAGTGCCGATCGGATCGGGCAGCAAATATTTAGCATCCGGAATCACTTCTAACTTAACAAAATTATTATCTTCCTGCCCTAAAAGCTTCGCCATTTCCCTGCCCAAACGAGCCACTCTAACCGCCTCATCCGCCGTTTGACAACCGGCAGTATTCGGCAGCATCCAAATTTTAGTCCAATCAAGAGCCTCTGCCAATCCTTCATGACCGGGAGCATTTGTTTGCACTCGCCGCACAGCCACAGTCACAATTTCGCATCGACTAGCGTTGACACTTTGCTGCATTTCGGCAATGCTGCGATATTTTCCCGTCCCCGTCATCAAGCGAGAATGAAATGTTTTGCCGGCAATAATTAGAGGTTTATCAAAAGATGGAGTTGCTGTATCTACTGGATAGCCAAAAATACTATACTCAAGTGCCTCTTTCCATTGTTCTCTACCGCCCAACATCTCTTCCAGTTGCAAACCTTCTTTATTTGTCAGCTCATCACGAGTAACTGCATAAACAATTTGCCCAACTGTAATCAATTTCGCCTCTCGCGGCATATTATTTTTTAAGCCGGTTTGTATAACTTCTTCAAATTCATTAAAAACGTCTTCCATTTTCCCATTCCTCCCTAGTAATCTGTTGTACTTCTTCGCTGTTGAATACTAATATAATATTCTGGATAAGTTGTCTTTCGTCCGAATAAAAAGCTTTTCTGATGCCATCGTTTATCTTCCAAAATTCATAACTATCTCGGTTGATGTGAATAATAACGGCTGCTGCACCTTGATTCTTTGCCCTGCTGATTCCTTCTTGAAGTCGGTATCTGATGTTTTTAGTAGATTTTGTCAACTCCTTAAATTCGGAAATCTCACCGTCAATCTCAGCATCTGGCGTTCTGCTATACAAATCCTAGACAAGTCTAGACATTTGCTTCTTACTTCATCGGGAGCATGGGAGCGGTTATCCCTCCGTAAGCTTTCACGATGAAAGCCAAGCGCGATAAATTAATTGCTGCGTTCAAATCCCTGTCCATCGAATGACCACAACTTTCACAGTCGTAGGTTCTTTCTTTTAGGGGCATATCTTGAATATGTCCGCAGTTTGAACAGGTTTTACTCGAAGGGAACCAGCGGTCGGCAATGATTATTTCACAGCCAAACTTTTTAGCTTTGTATTCTAGCTGACGTTTGAATTCATAGAATCCACAGTCAGCGATAACTTGAGCTAGTTTGTGATTAGCTAGCATTCCCGAAACATTCAAATTTTCTACTACTATCGTTGCGTGGTTTTTGCCTAAGTAAGTAGTAATTTGATGGAGAGTATTTTTTCTGAGATTCGCTACCGCTTCATGATGTTTTGCTAACCTTTGTTTCGCCTTTAATCTATTGCTAGAGCCTTTAAGCTTTCGGGATAACTCCTTTGACAGCCTACGCAATTTACTGAGATGCGTTTTGTAATGCCTTGGGTTAGGGAAAACAACTCCCGTCGAAAGTGTTGCTAACTCTTTAACTCCTAGGTCAACACCCACGACATCGTGTTGCTTTACAGTTGATTCATGCTCCTGTTCGTAGGCAAAAGCAATAAACCAACTGTCGGCAGTTCGAGATATCGTGATTGACTTGCAGGTGGTATGAGGCAATCCTTCGTAGGTTTTTACCCAGCCGATGGTGGGCAACTTTATGGACGTACCACCTACCGGGATTGGTTTTCCACCTGCGTCTATCGTGAAGGAATCATGATGGCTCTTTTTCTTGAATTTGGGATATCCAGCTTTTTTTGAGAAAAATAAGGAGAAGGAATCACCAAGATTGTCGAAAGCATATTGAGTTATCTTCTGGCAAAT
>NZ_JAEQDD010000187.1:0-3439 GCF_020737885.1 Microcoleus sp. PH2017_34_RAT_O_A
GAGCGCTGAAGCGCAACTACATACCTTAAGACCGCGTGGGCGCTCTTTTAATTAGATATGAAAGAGCGCTGAAGCGCAACTACATACCTTAAGACCGCGCGGGCGGTCTTTTCTTTTTATGCGTCTAAGATTTGGCGAATCCGGCGCTCTAAAAGTTCGAGATCGAGGCCGCCTTCATCGCGACTGATGCGGCGCACGGTGACGTTAACATTGTTCAAATCTGCCAGCAAATCTTGGAGGATTTCTTGTTGCTGGCGGGCTTGAGTTATTTCGCGCGGTTCCTGCACTAAATCGCGAACAATTGTATCTTCGGCGCGCGAAGCAACGATCGGGTCTGCTTCGCCGTCTACGTGCACGAAAGTGCGCCGGCCCGGGCCCCGTTCTTCTTCAATTGGGATTACTGCTGTTACTCGATCGGATCGCACATATTTGCCAAATCCTAGGTGGACTAAGACGGAAGATTGTATTTTCATAGATAGCAAGTTTTATTTGTAAGTTATCTATATTTTAACTTTTTCACTATGAAACGACAACTAATATCAAAGCTTTTTTTACTACAATATATGTCGGTTTTTTCTCTGTTTTGAAGTTGTCAAATCGAGAAAAAAATGCTAAGTTAATTAACTGGATATAACTTGCCAACGGTTGGTCAGAAACCGGGTTTTTCACGAAGAGACGCGTTGCAGCCCACAGATTCGGTAAAAACCCGGTTTCTTTTGTTGAAGCGCGTAAATCCTGTTAACATAAAAATAGAGCAATGTGCGATCGCCCGCAGCGCATTTCAGGGACACAGCCTACCGATTCTAGATTTGAGCGTTACTCCCACGGAAAAACAGGAAAGCCTAAATGATCCCAATTAGTCTCGACTTAGTTATCAGCCTCCTGACAGCCATTCCCTTCGGCACCATCAAAGACAAGTTTCAGCGCAACGAAACAGTCATCAAATTATTAAAAAGATTTAACCTCGACCCCGATGCACCGCCAGCCGATTTTAGCGGAGTTTACGTTTATACTTTAGTAGAATACGGCGCTGGCAAACCCAAGCAGATTTTAGAACTGTTTCGCCAAAAAGAGATTGAATCAGCATTTCGTAAAGCCTTCGAGTCCGACAGCCCAGCCATTTTAATTCAAGCAGGCGATGAGTTTCTCAACGAAAGTGCTTTGGGCCAAGAACTTCGAGATTTAGGGATTGACCCCAGACGGGAGTTTATGGCATTTGCGGCCGTGTTTATGGAAGTCGCAAAGCGGACGCGATCGATCGGCGATGTGATGGTGGGAAATGCGATCGCCTCTTTGCAAAAACGCCTATCTATGGTAATGGATCGCATCGAACGCCTTCCCACTCTCGAAGGAATTCGCACCGAGTTTGCGCGGTTGGAAGCCGAAGATTATCCCGCACTTCCCGCAGCCGCATCAACGAATATTCAAAAGTCTCAAGCTTTTATTTTATCACAACAAGTGCGCGGTTGGTTTGAAACCTTAAATTATCAATTTGAAACCTATCAAATCTCGGAAGATAACTATTTTGAATGGATTATCAATGTTCCGGTGAGACGCAAAAAGTACGATCGCATTTTAGTACGCGGTATCGCCGGAGAAGCCGGACTCAGGGACATCTTAGCCTTGCGCGAGTCGGTGGAAAAGCAGCGCACCGATGAAGGCTGGCTAGTCACCGCCCGCCGCATCAGTCGCGCCGCGCGGGATGAGGTAGAAAAAGATGAAAATCGCGATCTAGCTTGCTATACCTTCGATGAATTGCTGGATCAAGATGCCGATTTTACCGCTTATCTGGATTGGCTAGAAACTGAAATTACCAGCCGAGGAATTGATACGAAATATGTGCCGCTAGCTTGTACGAAAGAAGAAATTGACCCCGATACTCACCGCAAAATAGGAGTGAGTCATTATGGCGAACGAGATGGCTGGATTGAAGGTTATATTGATTTGTGGTTGGATGACCCAGTAAAAGAACATATTTCAGTTTTAGGAGAATTTGGGACGGGGAAAACTTGGTTTGCCATGCACTATGCTTGGATGGCGCTACAACGCTACCGAGATGCTCAAAAGCGCGGCTTAGAACGTCCGCGTTTGCCGTTAGTAATTCCCCTGAGAGATTATGCTAAAGCTGTTAGTGTGGAGTCGCTATTTTCTGAGTTTTTCTTTCGGAAACACGAGATACCTTTGGCGGGTTATTCGGCTTTTGAACAACTGAATCGGATGGGTAAGTTTCTGTTGATTTTCGATGGTTTTGATGAAATGGCCGCTAAGTGCGATCGGCAAGAAACCATCAACAACTTCTGGGAACTAGCAAAAGCCGTCGTTCCGGGTGCGAAAGTTATCCTGACTTGCCGCACCGAACACTTTCCTGAAGGCAAGGAAGGACGGGCATTGTTCAATGCAGAACTGCAAGCTTCAACAACCATTTTAACAGGCGAAACTCCCCAATTTGAAGTCTTAGAATTAGAGAAATTTAACGACGCGCAAATTCGGCAAGCGCTGTCAGTTCAAACAGAAGCAACTACTGTCGAAAAAGTGATGGGAAACCCGCATTTATTAGATTTAGCGCGCCGCCCGGTGATGACAGAGTTAATTTTGGAAGCATTGCCCGATATTGAAGCTGGAAAACCCGTCGATATGTCGCGGATATATCTGTATGCGGTGCGACGGAAGATAGAGAGAGATATCAAAGCTGAACGCACTTTTACTTCTTTAGCAGATAAGCTTTACTTTTTGTGCGAACTGTCTTGGGAAATGCTGTCTACCGACCAAATGAGTCTGAATTATCGCGGTTTTCCCGATCGCATCCGAGGCCTGTTTGGTTCCATCGTCCAAGAGGAAAAAGACTTAGACCACTGGCACTACGACATGATGGGTCAAACAATGCTGATCCGCAATGCCGACGGCGATTATACTCCGGCGCACCGTTCGCTGTTAGAGTTTTTTGTCGCTTATAAATTTGCGGCGGAATTGGGAGTTTTAGCGGCAGATTTTACCGAATTAGTTGCGCCGGAACAGTCTTGTTTAGATCCTGATGTTGAGGCTCAATTATACACTTGGTCTAATTATTGTCGGCTTCAGGCGCAGAAGAGAAATCAGAACGAATTGATCGCGCCTTTCAAGGGATTTGTTGCTGAAGATTTAGGGCAACTTCGTCAGAGTTTCGGACAAGCGCCACTGACGAAAGCAGTGATTGATTTGTTGTTACCTATGTTGGAGGTTATTTCCCCCCCCTTGTTAAGGGGGGCCGGGGGGGATCGTGACGATGCCAATCACGAGAGAACCCCCGAATTCCTATTAGAGAGAGAGGATAGTGACGATGTTAGCCAGAAGAGATCCCCCCAACCCCCCTTAAGAAGCAGGGTGGATTAATTGTCGAGAGGTTAAATCAAGGCGATGAACGCTATTGACCGACATTATACGAGGCATTTAACAGGTTTAT
>NZ_JAEQDD010000188.1:0-3296 GCF_020737885.1 Microcoleus sp. PH2017_34_RAT_O_A
AATGATTCCAAACGCAGATTCCTCTGACGCAAGACGCCCGCATCTGTAATCCAATGGCACGGGGGCAAAAACAAATTGAACCAGGGGCAAATAGTCTCGCGCCGCCACAATTTGCTCAAAAAGCTACCCAAATAGTCAAGGATGGGTAGCTTTGTCCATAAATTAAGTTACAGTTTCAAACCCCGCAAGGCGTGCTGACTTTTAGCTCTACAGGAGTAGTTATGCAACTGCAAACAGATATTCGTAGTCGGCAACCGCAAGCAACGCTAGCCAGCGCCGCGAGTGCCTTGGACTGGGCAAAATTTGGCTGCGCCGTACCTGCACCAAAATTGGCTCCTTCGATGTGGGTCAAATTGTTCAATCCGCCAACAGCATTCAGTTTTGACGAAGCGTGGTTGTTGTGTCAGTGCTCCGACCAAAAGTGGCTGGCTTGGATTCCTGATTATGGGGAAATTTTGCTGAGTACGAATGAATTTTGCGCTACTTAGGATCGCAAATTAAATAACTTACAATTTTAATTGTTATTGTGGGATGGGCGTCCCGCCCGTCGTTTTTGGACGGGCGGGACGCCCATCCCACAAACCTGTCGAAGTTATTTAATTCTCATTCCTTAATCGAAAATTATAGTTTGAAATCTATATCCTTCAGGTTTCACAGCATATTTTTGGAAAAAACCAGGTTTCTGCATTATCTCGTTTGTAGTGAGGAATGCGAGTCCTCAGAAATTAAGAAGGACTGAAGTCCTCACTACAAACTAATTCATTGACATTTTGCCAACAAAAAGAGCAATAGAAAACTATTGCTCTTTTTGTGTAAAAACACTTTCTAGTTTTTGTCTTCAGACAGCGGAACTTACTCGCTTATTTGCAAACTGCACGGTTATTTGCATTTCTGACAATCGTGCCTACTTTGCCATTAATCTGAATCGGGTTCTTGGTGCTGGCCCGGATCAAGCGGGGCTGTTTACCCAGACATTCTCTGATAGATTCTGACCAGGTGGTGAGAGCGCGGGTGTATTCTGTACGAGTCGCGGGCGCGCGAAACTGCTCGGTAATTAGGTGATCTGTGGTGATGCTAGTGTCAGTAGCAACATTAGTAATAATTGGAAAGTCAAAGGCTTTGGGTAAAGTTCTTTCAGGAATTTTGCCCGGTACTGTTTGGTAGTTCTTTGAGCCGCCTTTGTAGTCAATACCTGCTTGAGGGGCTGTTTGAGCGAAGGCAGGAATAGGCAAGCTGGCTACCAATACGGTGCAGCAACTCCAAAATAATTTCGATTTCATCCGATTCATCTCCTCAACTTTATGACGGTTAGCACTAATTAGGTAGGGACAAAAACATTAGCTTTAATTTATAAAAAATCTAATGCTAATGAACTTTTATCTTGGTTTTGACCCATCTAATTTATTACCATACATCTTCAAAAACGTACAAACTGGTTGGTCTGACAAACTGTAGAATGGTTTCAGTTGAGTGAGACATTTACACATCTGAAGTTGTTACAGCGTTGGGGACTCGATTTTACCAGAATGATTCATTTTCGATCGATGTCATTGGAACTTTATCAAATTTTGTCTCAGATATCAAGTTTTGTCGATCGCCTGTGGCGTTTTAACACTGGTTGACGGCTCGATCGCCCTTTGAGTGTTATGCGCTATACCAGCGGAAGAAAGATGCTAGAGTGCATCAATGGGCGTTTGAGTATTTTCAGGCGACAATAGACAGAGAAGGGGCTTGAAAATAGGTGATTTTAGTGGAAGATAGTAAATTTATCGACGTATCGGAAATCATGGGTGTTCCCGCGGCTCCTGCGGGCTACAAGTCGGGCTTTGTGGGTATTATCGGGCGCCCGAATGTTGGCAAATCCACCCTGATGAATCAGTTGGTAGGACAGAAAATTGCCATTACTTCGCCGGTGTCTCAGACGACGCGCAACAGGCTGCGGGGCATCCTGACGACGCCGGAAGCACAAATTATTTTTGTCGATACTCCCGGAATTCACAAGCCACATCACCAACTGGGTAAGGTTTTGGTGCAGAATGCGCGCGCGGCGATTCAGTCGGTGGATGTGGTGCTGTTTGTGGTGGATGGTTCGGTGGAGTCGGGTGGGGGCGATCGATATATTATCGAAATTCTCAGCAATTGCAAAATTCCAGTGATTTTGGGGATGAATAAGCTGGACGAACAACCGGAGGATTCCGTGTTGATCGATCGCACTTACGAACAAATTGTGAATCCTGAGTGGCCTGTAGTCAAGTTTTCGGCTCTCACGGGCGAGGGTGTGGAACCGCTGCAACAATTGTTAATCCAACATCTGGAGGAAGGCCCCTATTATTATCCGCCCGATTTGGTCACAGATCAGCCGGAACGGTTTATTATGGGCGAGTTGATTCGGGAACAGATTTTGCTGCTGACGCGGGAAGAAGTGCCGCATTCTGTAGCAATCGCGATCGACATTGTTCAAGAAGAAGCGAAGATTACCCGCATTCTGGCGACGATTCACGTCGAGCGGGATTCCCAAAAAGGTATTTTAATCGGTAAAAGCGGCAGTATGCTCAAGTCGATCGGCAGTGCGGCCCGGGAACAGATTCAAAAGTTAATTGAAGGTAAAGTATATTTGGAGTTATTTGTCAAGGTGCAGCCGAAATGGCGGCAGTCCCGCACCCGTTTGGCAGAATTGGGCTATCGCGTGGAAGAGTAAAATTTTAGTGGTTTGCGGGATGTTCGCGATTATACTGAAAGTGGCGGCTGGTGGTAGCGATCGGGTGATTCGGGGGTTTTGTGAGGAGTTGGGGATTGAGGTGCCTTTATAACTTAGGCAATAAAAAATAATATTTTGCTAACTTGTTAACAACACTCAAAAAAAGTGAACACCATGCTTAACCTCTCCCATAGCCGTCCCCTGAATCAATTTCAACAGGAAGCTCCTGAGTTGCTTCATCAGTTTGAAACAGATAAAACACCAATAGTAATTACCATTAATGGTAAAGCGGTTGCTGTGCTTCAGGATGCGGAAAGTTATGAAAAACTACTTAATCGGTTAGAAATTCTTGAAACTCTTGCAGGTATTCGTCAAAGCTTAGGGGAATTTGATCAAGGTAAAGGGGTTTCTATTCATCAAGCTTTTGAAGAGCTTCAAAAAAAATATGACCTACCGAGTTGAGATATCTCCTACTGCTATTCATGACATAGAAAATATCTTTTTGTGGCTCAAGCTCAATGCTCCTGAAAAATCCTATCGTTGGGTTAGGGGCTGTTATGAAATAATGCTCAAACTGGAAAGCTTTCCTAGTCGTTGT
>NZ_JAEQDD010000003.1:0-202677 GCF_020737885.1 Microcoleus sp. PH2017_34_RAT_O_A
TTTCGGGATTATTGCACTACTCCAGACCATCTCGATACACGTGTGCAACGTGCCTACTAATCTGATGATAAACCTTTTGATGCCAACCATTGGCGATCGAACAAACGCGACTGATACCGAGCTCCACCGTCGCAAAGTACCGTCACAATCCTATGTCCAGGCCCCATTTGCTTAGCCAAAGCCACAGCCGCCCCCACATTAATCCCAACAGAACCGCCCATAAATAAGCCTTCTTTCCTCAGCAATTGGTAAACCACGCGGACAGCTTCAGCATCATCAATTTGGATAGCATCATCTACGGAGACATTCTCCATATTTCCAGTAACGCGACTCGTACCAATTCCCTCAGTAATCGAACTACCTTCAGTCTTAATTTCTCCTGTTTTGAAATAACTGTAAAGCCCGCTACCCATCGGGTCTGCCAAAACAGCTTTTATCGCGGGATTTTTTAATTTCAAAAACATTGATATACCCGCAAAAGTGCCGCCCGTACCCGTCGCAGCTACCCAAGCATCAATTTTTCCGTCGGTTTGTTCCCAAATTTCCGGACCGGTTGTCTCGAAATGAGCTTGGCGATTGGCTAAATTGTCAAACTGATTTGCCCAGACGGCATTCTCCATTTCCGCAGCCAATCTTCCCGACAGTTTGACATAATTATTCGGGTCTTTGTAAGGAACAGCAGGAACAGTCCGAACTTCGGCGCCCAAGGTTTTCAAAGCATCGATTTTTTCTTGTGATTGGGTATCAGGAATCACAATCAAACACTTGTAACCTTTAGCGTTGCAAATGTGTGCTAAACCGATGCCCGTATTGCCGGCAGTGCCTTCAACAACAGTTCCCCCCGGTTTCAGCAAGCCTTTTTCTTCAGCGTCTTTGATGATGTACAAAGCAGCCCGGTCTTTGACGGAACCGCCGGGATTGAGAAACTCTGCTTTGCCGAGAATTTCGCAGCCGGTTTCATCGCTGAAGCTGTTTAATCGAATTAGTGGTGTGTTACCGATTGTGCCTACAAAGCCGTTTTTGATATCCATATTTTTTGATTGTTTCTATACTATATAATTCTGACAATAACTTTGATATTTCGTGCTAGCAGTTTACCAAATTTTGCTCATATTTAGCACAAATCCCGGCAAAACTGGGTCGCCACTGACTGTCACCGGATTCTCCAAGCATTCCTCTGGCAAACCGGGACGGTAGATGTAGACTCTGCGATTTTTGCGGTCAATCAGCCAGCCTAACTGCACTCCTGGTTCCCTCATATATTCTTGCATC
Source organism: Microcoleus sp. PH2017_34_RAT_O_A (assembly GCF_020737885.1). Lineage (NCBI taxonomy): Bacteria > Bacillati > Cyanobacteriota > Cyanophyceae > Oscillatoriales > Microcoleaceae > Microcoleus > Microcoleus sp. PH2017_34_RAT_O_A. Next base: position 1,273 of record NZ_JAEQDD010000003.1, read on the forward strand.
TTTTCTTGTAGCGACTTAAGATTGTCAGACGCAGACCTGAGTTCTACTACAAAATCTGGGCAAATCGGGGCAAATTTTTGCTTTTGTTCGGGTGACAAAGCATTCCATCTTTCCAGTTTAATCCAAGCAGCGTCAGGCGACTTTTCTGCACCTGTTGACAAAGTAAATCCTGTACTGGAAGTAAATGCTAAGCCTGTACCATTTTGTTCAGCCCAAACCCACAGCGGCCCAAATATATTGCCTTCTCGATTTCCCGTCTCCGAACCAGTAGGCGGCATAATTAGCAGTTCTCCCGATTTGTTGCGTTCAATCCGTAATTCACTATTGATTTGACAGAACTCGAAAAACTCGTCCTCTGTCATTTGCAATTTTGGCGGTACTCGCAACACGATTGTTGGTGACAGCATTTGGCATTTCCTCTAATTTCAATTGTTCAGACAATAGGATAATTTTTGGGTTCGTAGTGAGGACTTCAGTCCTCAAAAAAGAGGATTGAGGACTTTAGTCCTCACTACGAACCAGTCGGTAAATTTAACTTATTTATTCGGTTGAGGAGTCATCCGCAAATAAGGCTTAACTGGCGTGTAGCCTTTGGGAAATTTCTCTGCCAACTCTTTCGGGTCGGTAATCGAAGGTACGATGACGCAATCGTCGCCGTCTTTCCAGTCAACTGGAGTCGCAACGCTGTATTTGTCAGTAAGTTGCAGAGAATCAATTACCCGCAAAATTTCGCCAAAATTCCGACCAGTGCTCGCTGGATAAGTAATGCTCAAACGCAATTTCTTCTCCGGGTCAATCACGAATACTGTGCGAATTGTTAAGTTGTTCAGCGAGTTAGGATGAATCATGTCGTAAATGTCAGAGACTTTACGATCGCCATCTGCTAAAATTGGATAGTTGAGAGTAACTTTTTGAGTTTCCTCAATATCTTTAATCCAGCCCATGTGAGAATCCACATCATCCACACTCAGGGCGATGGTTTTAACGCCCCGCTTATCAAATTCAGATTTGAGACGGGCGACTGCGCCGAGTTCGGTGGTACAGACTGGAGTATAGTCTTTCGGGTGGGAAAACAACACGACCCAGCTATCGCCGGCCCAGTCGTAGAAATTGATTTCGCCTTCAGACGAGGCTTGGGTAAAGTTGGGAACTGTATCGCCTAATCGCAGTGACATAACTGGTTTCCTCTAATTTTATTTAACGACGGTTCTCTATCATCCCATAAGTGCCCGGTTTCTCGATCGCACTGTAAATGATTTTAAACTTTTTGGTCGATCGCCGACCAATACCATTACTGTAATATATATGAGAGTTTTACCCTAAATTTTGTTGCTATGCTGTACTTTTTGCTGAAGACAATACAGCCTGTTTTAGTTCCCGTGTGTTGTGTCTGTGCCTGGGGTTTAGTTTTTTTGGTGTGTTCGAGTGTCGGGCGTGCTGTCGGCGACTCAATGCACAGAGCTCAGCGGATGCACCAAATTCCTTGTGCTAACTGCGTGTTTTTCACTGGCGACTACCACCTCAAGTGTCCCGTTCAACCTACAATAGCTCTATCTGAAGATGCGATCGACTGTTGTGATTATCGATCGCATTCGGGAACTTACGGTTAAAAAAATCAGCCGTCGCTTGACATATTTCTTAACATTTCTCGCTATTTCGATTAAACTTAAGTTGCGATCGAGAGATTTTCAGGAGTGTATAAAGAATGATAGTTCAAAAGCTAAACGGTTGCGACGAGTTTATAGCGGGTGACGGTACTCAACTGCGAGAATTGCTGCATCCAGACAAACAAGCTGTCGAGTTGCGTTACAGTTTAGCCCACGCCACCTTGCCACCGGGAGAAACTTCCGCGCTGCACTCCCTGACCACTTCTGAAGTTTACTACATCATCAGTGGCGTTGGGGAGATGCACATCGACGATGACACTCAATTGGTGGAAGTCGGAGATGCGATTTACATTCCGCCAAACGCCAAACAGTTTATTTACAATTGCGGCACAGAACCGCTAATATTTATTTGTATCGTCGATCCGGCGTGGCGAAAGGAAGACGAGACAATTTTTCAGTAAGGTGTCGAAAAATCTGTTTTAACAATAATAGCTTTAACAATAACAGCACCCAGCCATATGTACCGAGTGATTTCCTCTTTTTGCAACTTCGATGCGGAGTTGCAAAAATCCTAGGATTCACTTGCATTGCTCCCCTCTAATTAGTTGAGGAAGTATCAGCTTTGTTGGTGGGTGCTGTTATTGATTTTTGATGAGACAGATGTGAGATTAAACAGCGTTTTACTCCTTTGATTCTATTTTGAACTTCGCTGTGATATCTAGATGTTGCATCTGTCGGAAAAGCTTTTTGTTTGCTTCATGTTATTAATCTACCACCTTTTTCTAGAAGTGCAAGCACCTGCAACTAAACTTTACAGATGAAGGAAGACGGAAGTTCGGCAACGAGCAATGTACGGGATGTAACGGATGTCGGGGAGAAGGAAGACGGAAGACGGAAGACGGAAGACAATCTTCTATGGGTAGAGATATTGAGGAGGAATTATGAAGTTAAATGAAGCATCGAGCTTTCTGAATGGGCGGCTAAAATAGTACAGTTCGGCTGTGGCTGCTACTGCGAGAAACAGAGATAATATTTGTATGAAAAAAACCAAACTCATCAAACTGTGCGCCTTATCGCTGAGCATTTTCCTGCTGTGTAGCAGTATCGTGACAGCGGAACCGATTGCGAAGCCTCAACCGCAGCAGACTTACACTAACCAAGAGATTCTGCAACAGTTGGTGAAGGCGAAAGTCGTGTATCTGGGAGAAACCCACGATAGCGTTGCCGACCACCAAGCTCAACGGGCGATTGTTCGAGAAATGCAGCGGCAAAATCGTAAAATTGCGATCGCGATGGAGATGTTTCAGCGTCCGTTCCAAAGTGCGATCGACAACTACTTAGCTGGTAAACTGACAGAAGAGCAATTAGTCGAGCAAACAGAGTACGATCGCAGATGGCGTTTTCCCTGGGAATATTACGCCCCATTTTTGCGGTTTGCCAAAGAAAAACAACTACCAGTCCTAGCCTTAAATACACCATCGGAAGTAACGAGAAAAGTTGCCTCTCAAGGCTTAGAAAGCCTCACAGCAGAGGACAAAAAATATATTCCGCCAATTTCCGAAATTCGCACCGACAACGCCGAATACAGGCAAATGCTGCTCGAAGTTTTCCAACAGCACCAAAAGGCTGCACAGGGAAATAGTACGGCCTTTGAAAGATTTTTGCAAGCTCAAGTTTTGTGGGATGAAACTATGGCCGAAAAAATCGCTGAATTTGTCAAAGCTAACCCGGATTATCAAGTTGTGGTGTTGGCGGGGAAAGGGCATATTATGTTCGGTTACGGAATTCCCAGCCGCGTCGAGAGGCGCTTGGGAGTCGGAAATGTAAAAATGCGATCGGTTTTATTCAGTTCAGCTACAGATACTCCTTTGTCTGCAAGCAAACCCATGGCTGACTTTGTTTGGAAGCACTTGGAATAGTACAATTTTACTCGCAAGCAATAATCGGGAACAGTCAATGACAAACACACCAAAAATACTTGCATTTGCCGGAAGTACCCGGGAAGCGTCCTACAACAAACTGCTGGTAAAAGTTGCGGCTGCTGGGGCTAGGGCGGCGGGCGCAGAAGTTACTTATGTAGATTTGCGGGATTTGCCGATGCCACTATTTGATGAAGATTTGGAAGCAAAAGAAGGAATACCAGAAAATGCCCGGAAGTTGAAGGAATTGATGGTAGCACATCACGGGTTTTTGATAGCTTCCCCGGAGTATAACAGTTCGGTTACGGCTGTGTTGAAAAATGCGATCGACTGGGTATCGCGCCCAGCCCCGGGAGAACCAGGATTGGTGGCATTTACTGACAAAGTAGCGGTAATTATGAGCGCTTCCCCTGGCGGATTTGGCGGTATGCGGGGATTGGTGCATTTGCGATCGATCCTAGGTAATATTAACGTGTTCGTACTCCCGGATCAGAAAGCCATTCCCCAAGCTTTTCAAGCATTTAATGCTGATGGTACGATGAAAGATCCCAAACAGCAGGAGTCTGTGGAGAATCTCGGCGCTAAGTTGTCTAATGTGCTGCCGAAATTAATCGCGTGAGGTGATTAATTAATTTTGCAGTAGGGACGCAACAATGTTGTGTCCCAATCTCAGTATCTGTGATTTTGCTGGCTGCATCAAGTGAGATTCATAGAATAAAACCCTTGAAATGGCATCATTAAAATTCCCAATATCCGACTAATTTCATTAACAAAAAAGTCTCGCTTGTCAATATAAATTGTACTGCCATTCAACTTAAGAAACTTCCAATCAGTACCTGTAGTCACAGCCCCATAAATACTGGCAATTTGCTCTCCGCTGCGCTGATTAAATAATTGGGCGGCTACCATTTCTGCAATACACTGACCCAAACCAGATTTAATACTTTCATTCTTAGCCTCTGTGAGAGTAATGACGGGGGCGCGAATTTCATAGGAATCCTTTGATGCAGTGAGAATATAATCGCAATAGCCGTTCAAACCTGCTTCTAAATCTACATTGAATTCTGAACCCGAGAAAAAACCAACTTGAAAATCAAATTGCCGCCTGACTTCCAATAATATTGGGGCAATAATTAACTCAGCGCGAGCCTTTTCGGTATTAATTGCCGTAGCTAAGGACAGGTTTTCAGTTAAAGTAGTTTGCAAATAGGAACTTGGCTGTACCTCCGGGATATCGCCAAACAAATCTAAAGGTTCTTCTACGGTTAAATTAAAAGATTCTCTAACTTTCGCTAAAGTTGTAAAATCGCTGTATGCCACAGGTTGACCTCATTGCTCGATTTTGGCGATCGCATTCTCAAATTGCTACAATCATAGTTGATTGCCTGTTATCCTCACCCCCAAATTAACATGACATTCACCGGAGATCCAAATTCAGCACCTGTTTTGCCAACAGCCGCAGAAGCAGCGGTTGCCAAAACCAGCAGCCGCGCCTTAGAATCGCACTTAGAAAATCATCCGTCTGGCGAATCCCTGAAATTGATATTAGATGAAAAAGAGGGCAAAACAATTGACATACCTGCCGCCGCGTTGCCACTGCTGTTAGCGATTTTGCAACAAACAAGTAGCGGCAATACTGTCAAGCTAACTCCAATTACTAAAGAACTTCATATTTATCAAGCAGCCGACATTCTGGGAGTTTCGGATAAATATATGCGGGAGTTGCTGGATGCTGGAAAAATCCCTTACAAGACAGTCAGGAACAGTCGCCGGATACGTTACGAAGATTTAATGGACTATAAAAAACAAAGTTACAAAGAAAGCAGTAAAATTATGGATATGCTTGTAGCTGAATCAGAAGCACTCGGTTTGTACCATTAAAATATGGCAACTTTAACTGTTATTTACGATGCTAATGTTTTGTATTCGGCATCTCTTCGTGACTTGTTTGTAGAGTTGGCAACTACCGACATAATTGAGGCACGTTGGACTGAAGAAATTCACGAGGAGTGGATGAGAAATTTACTTATAAACCGTCCCGATCTAAAATTTGAACAAGTTTACCGAACCAAAAACTTGATGAATGCAAATGTTGAAAATTGTTTGGTACAAGACTATGAGGCAATTATACAAGAATTAAAACTTCCCGATCCGGGCGATCGCCATGTCCTCGCTGCGGCAATTCACTCTCGTTCTAAGTTTATTATTACTTTCAATCTCCGAGATTTTCCCGAAGAAGTTCTTGCGCCTTACGACATTTTAGCGCAGCATCCAGATGATTTTATTTTACACTTGCTTGACCTCAACTGGCAAACAGTATGCAAAGCGGCAGAAAAGCAAAGAATCAGGCTCAAAAATCCGCCAAAAACGCCTGACGAGTATTTGCAAACGCTGGTAGAATTGGGACTGCCGCTGTCAGCAACTCGGATGCGAGAATTGTGTTATGCTGATTAGCCCGATCGCCTACTAAAAATTTATTTAACAGAGATAATAGCTACTTAAAGCGCTACCACCAATTGTACCAGTACCGCATCACCCGATCGACCTAAAAGAAAACCACCCGATCGCACATTGGCACACATAGGCTAGAACAAGCATAATTTAACCATCGGTCATCGGTCGGTTATACTTGTCACAAACAGTATGGCAGGCGTGGGAGACTCCTCCGTCACACCTGCCATGCAGTTTTATTTAATATTAGACAAGATTGCAAAATAATTTTATGCTATAATGAAGGGTTTGGCTTAAGTGGAGCAGATTGCAGGTTAGATCGGCACTTTAAAATTATGAGTTAGCTCTCAGGTCTAAAACTCAAAGCCTTTAATTGTAACTCCGTGATTTTTTTTTCAACAGGTCTAATATGTTCCAGGATAGCGGTCAGTCCATATTTTATGTTCATTAAGATATTCCTGATTTGAAAGGCTTCTCCCGCAACAGTGAGTTTTTTTTCGTTTGTAGCAGCAATTAACGAAAACAACATCTTGAGATACAAATTAAAGCTTGCTCGCGGTATTGTAAACCCGTAAATTTACTAGATTTATTTGCCCAAATAACTCAATATTTTAAAAGTCTAAGTAATTCTATTTACGCCCCGCTTAAAGTTAGGTTGGTAAAGGTTATTATTTGTTTCCCTTTCTCGACTTTCTCCACAAGTGGACTGCTCCCAATCCCAAAAAGGTCAAAAATGAGGCGAAGGGGGAGGAGTTCTCCGGTACGGGAGTAGGAGGAGATTCGTTAATTTCTAAGGTCACAAGCCCCTCTCCTGAAATAGTTCCATTTCGGGCTTCGGTTATATTGTCAGTTGGGCGAGCATCGGGTATACTGGGCGGCGGGTTGCAGGGGCTAAAAAGCAACTAGATCTGATTCTATCAATCGCTCCGACGATCTATGAAACATCGAAATATAGAGCCTGTATTTTTGGCGATCGCCAAAATTAGTTGACGTGCCATCAGATCGGATGCCTTTTAATATTGTATCTTCATTCTATGCAACTTCATGTAAAATTGGTATTATGGACGATGTATTTTCAGTTTAATGAACAAATACCAGAGGTAAATCAACATAATAGAATCTGTCAAAATTAGCAAAAATAAAACCACCATAGCGGACTGGCGATTAACTCCTGGTTACTTGCATGAAGGTAGGTTAGATTTTGAATCAGCACATATTTTGTTAGGGTATTTCTTGGCAGATAGAAATCCTCTAAATCCACCGGGAGAAAAAGAATTATTTGCTGAAGATGGCATTTTTGAATGGGGACACGCCCAGCCTCTAGAAAAAGTCATAAATTCACGGGAAGATGTGGAGTTTCTGCTCAAAAATCCTAATTTGTTGCGGAACTGTATAACCATTATTGAACCGTGGGAACACGTAGGCGTTAACACTCTCGGAGAAGATGTTCGGGCTTCCAAAAACGTTGCCTACATTGCTCAAAAAGTTGCCGATATCGACTCAGTATTATTGCCAGTTTGGTCAACGGGAATCATCGATCCAGAAATAATTGTTCCGGCAATTACCTGCGGTTATGCCGTAGTAGTGGAAGGAGGCGATCCATCGACATACGATGAATCGACTTGGACAAGTCCAGCCTGTCCGCGAGAGGATATGTTTGCATTAGTGGAAAAATTGCTGATTTCGCGATCGCCCACGAGTGCCCCGGCAATATTCATCTGTGTAGGCCACCAACTGGCTGCTGAAGGTAACATACGACTGATTCGTCGTGCAGTCAAAGAAGTCCTGGGGATGACATCTTTGAATGGCGATCGCTCAGGTATTGCTCTGAGATCGTTGCAAGAGGTTGCAGGGCGCATCGAAGCAATAGGTAAGACTCTTCAAGTTAAAAAACGTGATGGGCGGGTTGTTGCCCAGGGCTGGAACGATCGGCATTTTGCGGTGACGCGCAATGAATCGAAGGAAGTTGGCGATCGCGTGTTGTTACCCTATCAGTCTCCAGACGGCGATGCCTTAGATATTCCTTGGGAACTCATCCATGCCCACTCTGTAACAGCAGATGCACATGAAGGTGTCATTGACACGACGATTCAATACGAGCATGAAGTATCAATTTCGATGTTTCACTCAGATGAAGTCAACGAAGAAGCTGTACTGTTTGCTAAGGAATGAAAATTTAATAACTTACACGCTCGATGATTGTTGTGGGATGGGCGTCCCGCCCGTCCTTTCTGCACGGGCGGGACGCCCATCCCACAAATTTCTATTCCTAACTGGGCTTACCGAAGTATTCATGACGCCCTTATTCCTTATCGGCATTTGATAGCTGGAAGTCCTCTGTCATGGCTGATACAACTGCCTGATTCTGTGGAAATTCTTTGTTCGACAGCAGCTAATGGCGAAATAGTTACAGAATGTTCGGCTACGTGCATTAACTACAAAGACTTTGAAGCCAAAAAAATTCGACGTTCTTTTACTTGCCAGTTCCATCCAGAATTGCTGTCAGATTTGCGTGCGATCGGTAACAGCGAAGCTCCATCATATGCAACTTTGAAGAATGATGATGGTGTCCGCTTATTTGTACGACTACTGTATGCAGGTATGCAAGAGTAATGCTGTTAGCTTGCTGTCTTTTGGGAGATGAAGATGACAATTGAACTGAAACTATAGCCTTTCAAGCGAAAGATGATGTATGCTAAGTTATGCTACAACCCTTACACCACCAACCTTTTCAGATCAAGATTCGTCCGCGAATCAATGTGAGAAAGGCTATATCACAGCAACAGATCATCTTTTGAGCGTTCAATCACTTATTTTGAATTGAGCGCTCATCAGATACACTAGATGTTCGCTCACAATTCAAAACTATCGATCGACCCCTGCCAGTTTTTCTGCTGGAGCCGATCGCAAATTTTCACTTTTTGATTCGCCAAATATTGCTGAAATTCGGGTTTTTCAATGTCGCTGCGCCACAGGATAGCAGCATCTTCTCCTGTGTCTGCGTAGTATCGCTTTCGCCGTCCTGCTTCCTTAAAGCCAAATTTGTGGTACAGAGACAGTGCGACTAAATTAGAGGCTCGCACTTCTAAAGTTGCCCTTTCTAACTGTCTGCGGTGTGCCGATTTTAGCAAAGTCCAAAGCAGAGCTTGTCCCAAACCCTGACCTTGAAAGCGCGGATCGATCGCCAAAATGGTAATGTGAGCTTCTTCTAAAATTACCCACAGACAACCGATACCGATGAGCATTGGGGGAACTTGTAGGGGCGGTGGATGGTGCGTGCGGGCCCGAATCTGTAGGAGCGGTGGATGGTGCGTACCCGCCTGGTTGTGAGCTGATTCAGAACCCTCAGTTTCCCATGTCCACAAACCCAGTAAATCGCTATTAGGACTGTCTAACTCGCGCCTGTAGCCTTCGATCGTCCAAAGTCCGCCAAAACAGAGGCGATCGAGCTCTACTGCACTGTTGAGGTGTTCGGCGGCGAGATGTTTGATTCCGAGAAAAGGCACAGGGGATTTTAGATTTAATAATTACTCAAAAGCATCAATCTGGGCGCTGATGACCCAATTGCTTGCCGTCAATTGTACACTGGAGAACACAGTAAGGATAGTTATTGCGCGATGGTATTAACTCAATCTATCGAAAAAGTGGAATCTGGACTTCAGTATCTGTCTAAGTCTCAAGAACCCAGGGAAAGTCGATCGCCCAATCAAGAGCTTTTACCGCTGACAGCCAGCGTCAACAGTAAGAATCATTTGGAAATAGGAGGCTGCGACGTAACAGACTTGGTAGAGAAATTTGGCTCGCCACTGTACATCTTAGATGAAGAAACGCTGCGGGCGACCAGCCGCCAGTACCGAGAGGCTTTTAAGCGGTACTATCCGGGCGAATCTCAAGTGATCTATGCTTCTAAGGCTTGGAGTTGTTTGGCTGTTTGCGCGATCGCGGCTTCCGAGGGCTTAGGCATAGATGTGGTATCTGCCGGAGAAATTAAGACAGCACTAAAAGCTGGCGTGAATCCAGAAAAAATTTACTTTCACGGGAATAACAAATCCCGCGAGGAAATCGAACTAGCTGTCACCAGTGGCTGCACAATCATTGCAGATAATTTGTGGGATTTAGACAATCTCGCAGAGTTGGCAAAATTGGGTGTCAGTCACAAAGCCGGTGAGCGGATACGAGTTATGGTCAGGTTTACGCCTGGAATTGAGTGTCACACTCACGACTACATTAAAACTGGTCAAATCGACAGTAAATTTGGATTCGATCCCAACTCCCTCAAGGATGTTTTCATTTACCTCAGCAAGCAGCCGTCTTTATCCTGCGTCGGATTACACGCTCACATTGGCTCTCAGATTTTTGAAGTGAAACCCCACCACGATTTAGCAGATGTGATCGTTAAGGCTTTCAAAGCAGCAATTGGGCACGGGTTGAAGCCGACAGAAATTAATATTGGCGGTGGGTTGGGTATTCGCTATACTGAATCCGACGATCCTCCAAGCATAGATGATTGGGCTAAGACAGTCTGCGACGCAATGGTAGCAGCTTGCAACAATAATGAGAAGTTGCCATTACCGAAATTGCTTTGCGAACCGGGTCGATCGCTCGTGGGTTCAGCCTGCGTCACCGCTTATACGGTGGGCGCTAAAAAAGTCATTCCAGGAATCCGGACGTATTTATCGGTAGATGGCGGTATGTCGGACAATCCCCGTCCAATTACCTACCAATCAGTTTATCGAGTCCTCGCAGCCAACAAAATGTCTGCTGAGTTAACGGAAACAGTGACAGTTGCTGGCAAACACTGCGAATCAGGCGATATTCTGATTAAAGATGCTAAGTTGCCAGAGTGTCAGTCGGGAGATATTCTCGTCGTTACGGCTACAGGGGCATACAATTACAGCATGGCTTCTAACTACAACCGAGTCCCCAGACCGGCGGCGGTTTTGGTGAAAGATGGGAAAGTTGACACGATCGTAGAGCGGGAAACTGACGAGGATTTGCTGAGGTTCGATCGCCTTCCTGAAAGACTCGGAACTAAAAAGTAAGAAGTAAAACATAAAAAGTAAAAAGTAAGATGATTCATTGGGATTTCTTGATGATTGTTTTTAAACTTTTTACTTTTGGCTTGTTCAGTCACGCGATTGGAATAACAACTGTTCATGGTTCACGGGTTCGAGTGCATCATAGTTCGCGGTTCACAGGCGGTAAGGTTCGATGAACCATGAACAATCAACAATCTGGCTATGACTTTGGCCTCATTCAGTCCTTATTGATTCAGGCGATCGATATTGGACTGGTATTTGCCCTTGCGTATTTGGTGCTCGTCATTGTCGGGGAGCGCCGGACGCTTTGGATGGTAAGGGGATTTATTATTTTGATGCTGGCGGCGGCGGTGAGTAACTGGGCTGGATTGAGGCTGTTGCACGTGGCGCTCAACAGCTTGGTAACGGGTTCTGCTGTGGCAATGGCGGTAATATTACAGTCGGAGTTTCGCCGATTTCTGGAACAATTGGGTCGGGGGGAAATTATACAATTATTTGGACGCGATCGCCGACCAACTCCCGAACCCGACAGCGTAATAGATGAAATTGTGGACGCAGTAAAAGAACTTTCGCAAAACCGCACGGGCGCTTTATTAATTGTAGAAACAGATTCTCCGATCGACGATCGGGATTTTTCAGTTCCGGGAGTGAAGCTAAATGCGGAAGTCTCTAAGGAATTGTTGCAGACTATCTTTCAACCGCAAACTTTGCTGCATGATGGGGCTGTTTTGATTCGGGCTTCGCGGATCGTGTCGGCTGGGGTAATTTTGCCTTTGTCCGATCGCAGCGCCTCGCGGCAGTTGGGAACCCGCCACCGGGCGGCGATGGGGATTACGGAACGGGTGCAAGCTTGCGTGTGCGTCGTGGTGTCGGAGGAAACCGGTTCGATTTCTCTGGCGCAGATGGGAACTTTAAATCGACCTTTGACTAGCAGCAAACTTAAGGAATTGCTAGAAGCAAAGCTGTTTCCGTCGGAAGGAGAAAGAGTGGTGACTCCAATTCCGATCGGCAATCTCGGACGGCAGATAGGATTGAAGGGAGTGACACTGTTAAAACGGATACTGCGCCGTTAGTCGGGTAATCGGGAGAAACCATGAGTCAAGGAATTTGCTTGGAAAAGTTGCCTGCGGATCTACAACAAGAACTACTGCCTAAGCACATAGCAGTGATTATGGACGGAAACGGGCGCTGGGCTAAGAATAAGGGGTTGCCACGGATTGCGGGGCACCGCCGAGGAGCTAGCGCTCTCAAAGAACTGCTGCGCTGCTGCAAAGATTGGGGAATTCCAGCTTTAACAGCCTATGCTTTTTCGACGGAGAATTGGGGCCGGCCGGCCGGGGAGGTGGATTTTTTGATGAGTTTGTTTGAGGGCAAGCTGCGGCAAGAATTGCGCGAGATGGTGGACGAGGACGTGCAAATTCAATTTATGGGGAATTTGCAGGCTTTGCCGAAGTCTTTGCAGGCGGAAATCGAGCGCTCTGTGACGGCTACTCAGCACAATCGGGGGATTTTGTTTCGGGTGGCGACGAATTACGGTGGCCGCCAGGAGATTGTACAGGCTTGTCGGGCGATCGCCACTCAGGTACAAGAGGGCAAGTTGCAGCCAGAGGAGATTGATGAGGTTTTATTTAAACGCTATTTGTATACTGCTGATGTTTGCGATCCGGATTTGCTGATTCGGACGAGCGGGGAAATGCGGCTGAGCAATTTTCTGCTGTGGCAAATGGCTTATTCGGAAATTTACATTACTGAGACGCTGTGGCCGGATTTCGATCGATCGGAGTTTCACCGCGCTTTGTCTGACTATCAGCAGCGCAGCCGCCGATTTGGCAAAGTGTAACGATTTTGGATTTTGGATTTTGGATTTTGGATTTTAGATTAATTTTTCAGTTGCCAATTAGGTATTGATTCTGAAGTATATTCCTCAATCTAAAATCTAAAAACGATTTTGGATTTTGGATTTTAGATTTTAGATTAATTTTTCAGTTGCCAATTAGGTATTGATTCTGAAGTATATTCCTCAATCTAAAATCTAAAATCGCCAATCTAAAATCAAATTAGGGGCCTGAGAAAACGGCATCTTCAATGTCGTGACGCGAGAGCGAGTATTTGAAGGCTCGCTGAATGTCTTGGCCGTCGGCTCCGGCGTCAATATAGCGGATAGTGAGTTGATCGATATCGAGGGAGAGTTCTGCTTTCCAGGTTGGTCGATCGATCTGCCAGCAGTGGAGTTCTCGCCGATCTTGCTCGCAGCCGCGGCTTTTTAGCCACTGTTCGATTTCTGGGAGTGGATGGCTGTACAAAGGAGTGTCAGCGGAAGGAAGAGTCATGAGCAATTGGGAATGGGGAATGGGGAATGGGGAATTGGGAATTGGGAATTGGGAATTGGGAAAACTGTAGTTAATCTTTAATTTAGAACTTTTAGTTGTCAATTGCCACGAATTAAGCCGATCGCGATCGCCAGTACCAAGCATCCGACTAAAGTAGCCCCCATGATAAATAGAGCGAATATTTCGCCGGGGGACAGAGGGCGATCCGTGGGATCTAGGTAAGCCGAGTTAGAAGTTTTTTTACTCGATCCCGAAACCGGAGTGTTGAAGCCCGGGGGCGACTGAATCACATTCAGGCGAGAATAACCTATTTTGAGGTCGTAGGCGAGGCGACGTTCTGGGTTGCTGAGGGTGGCGTAGGCGTTATTGAGCTGTTGAAATTTGGCGGTGGCGACTGCGGGTGGCAAGTCGGTAGTATCGGGATGGTAGAGTTTGCTCAGTTCCCGGTACGATCGCCGAATTTCGATCGCAGAGGCTGAAGGATGCAGCCCTAACAAGCCGTAATGACTGGAACCCAAGGGGGTTTTTCCGGGTTTTTTCTGACTTTTGTTTTTCGCAGTTGCCTCGTTTCCTGCCACCGAAGCCCCTCTCTGCCGATTGTTGATAATATTTGATTATTTTACCCCAGAGTTGAGTGTAGCGCCAGTGTTTGCCAGAGCGATGGGTTGAGTGCGGGCGATAAATCGTGGCAAGTAACCTCAAACCCAGCACCAAGATATTCGTGCCGTCCGCTTTATCGATAACGTTTATTCTTTAAAGCGTCTCCTCTTTTGAACGCAAAACTTTTAAGCTGTGCGGAAGCCAAAAAGATGCAAACGCAGAATGCTGTACACAGAAATCCACCCAATAAGGCTGTATGCCAGGGCAAATGACCTTTTCGCGTGAGTTGACTGTAAATCATCATTAATGGCGATCCTAATGCGCCAAATAGCCCAAGATAGTATCCCAAGTCACCTATACGCCAAAGCAATCCCAAGAACCAACTTTGCTTGCGTAGTTCTTCATATTCAGGATAGTCTAGTGACATTACAAATCCACTCCCTGTGCCTAATTAATTTAAACTATGAATCTACCCGCAAATTCTGCACATCCTCAACGCTAATCCCGGTAACTTGGGCGATTGCGCCATTATCTAGCTGTGAGAGTAATTGTTGGGCGATCGCTAGCGTTTCTTCTCGTTTTCTTTGTTCTCTTGCTGCCTGTATTCCTGCCTGTCTTGCTTCTTCAACAGCTTTAATAATTGCTCCCTGTTGGTCGTGAATAAACTGTTCCTTGCGTTCGTAAACTTCTACTTCTTCCCGACTTAACCGGGCTTGATTGGCAAGATCGAATGCTTTGTGGATTTCCGGTACGCTATCGATTGTTTCGGGAACTTCTGAGAGCATTCTGGCATATTTCATGAAATATATCCATTTATCTGTCAAAGTTTCTAGTTGACTTGCTTCTTTATGGAATTTAGGTAATTCTATAAACACTAAATTCATGGCATCTTCGGGATAGTTTAAATTGCTTTCAACTTCTTTATACACAAATCTCGAAATTAAGTTAGGGCTGTTGCGAAACATTTCAAAATCTGTAATGGTTAAAGCTATTAATGGCTTGAGCATTCGATAGCCTTCTCCTCTTTGCAATTGAAATGCGTAGGTTGTGGCTGCATTGTACAATACCCGATTGCCAGAATATTGAACGTTGAGAACTAGAATTTCAATAATGACTAAGGTGCCATCGTCTAGTTTGGCTGTGACATCGAGGTAAGTATCTTTTAAATCTGCAAGTTGCCTCGGCAGATTTGGGTTGATTATTTCTAAGTCTTCGATGGTGGAATTTCCTTCATAAATTAAGGCGTTAAGAAAGCTAATTAGAATCTCTTTGCTTTCTGAGGAGCCAAAGATTTTTTTGAAGGCGTATTTGGTTTTTGGGTTGATAAATATCATGGCTTTAATTTTGTAGTAGTGATTCAATCAGTGAGGCGTAGTTTGTTGGAATATTTAGGAATCGCCCCGCAAATTTTGCACGTCCTCAACGGTAAGCCCTGTAACTTGGCTGATTTTGTCATTATCTAGCTGTGAAAGTAATTGTCGGGCGATCGCCAACTTTTCTTCTCGCTTTCCTTGTTCTATGCCTTGTTCTATGCCTTGTTCTATGCCTTGTTTTATGCCTTGTTTTATGCCTTCGTTAAGCGACTTAATAATTGCTCCCTGTTGGTCATAAATAAACTGTTCTCTTTTGTCTAAATCTGCCACTTCCTCTCGGCTCAACTTGGCTTGATTCGCAATATTAAAAGCTTCATGTATTTCTGGTATACTATCCATTGTTTCTGGGACTGATGTCAGACTTCTCGCATTTTTCATGAAATAAATCCATTTATCTGCTAAAGTTTCAAGTTCCTCCTCTCCTTTGATAAATTTCGGCAATTCTACAAATACTAAATCTAGCTCATTTTCGGGATATGTAAAGTTTTTATTGACTTCTTTTAACACAAATCTCGAAATAAATTCTGCATTCTCAGGAAACATCTCAAAGTCAGTAATTGTCAAAGCAATTACTGGCTTCAATAGTCGATAGCCTTGGGCTGCTTCCAATTGAAAAGCATAGGTTTTAGCTGCATTGTAAAAAACCCGCTTGCCAAAAGACTGGACGTTGAGCACTTGCATTTCAATGATTACTAAAGTGCCGTCGCTGAGTTTGGCTTTCACATCGAGATAACTATCTTTTAAGCCTTCTAGTTTGGGAGGCAGATTCGGGTTAATAATTTCTAAGTCTTCGATGGTGGAATTTCCTTCATAAATTAAGGCGTTGAGAAAGCTAATTAGAATCTCTTTGCTTTGTGAGGAACCGAAGATTTTTTTGAAGGCGTAATCGGTTTTCGGGTTGATAAATATCATAGTAGTCAGATTTAGTTTTAAGGTTATCGGTTTGGTGGCGAAGCAACAGGATTTGAGAGCGGTCAAACGGCAGATTTTGTTTCAGGTAATGGCTTGACATTTTCTGGCAAATGTGAGTTGCCGATCGCCAGCACGGGCTCATCGTCCCTGTGTTCGTCATCGATCGGCAGTTGGCAAGAAATCAATTCTGTGACGATCCGATCGCCCAAAACATCTTCCCAATCCTGCAACTGTTCCCTGGCTTTGATCGGCTCGTTGACAGCAACATCTACGCCCATTTGTTGGAGGTTGAGGCTGTGGGCTGTCGATCGACGATTCACAAACTCCACCAACCAAACACTCAATCCCACTGCGGCCATCAAAGGCAATACAATCCGATAATCGCGGGTTAATTCAAACATCAATAGAATGGCTGTCAGCGGTGCTCTAGCGCTACCTGCGAGGACGGCGGCCATGCCCACCATTGCGTAGGCGGCAGGGCCTGCGACTCGATCGCTCAATGCCGGGATCATTTCCAAAAAGATGCCATAAGCCGAACCCAACGAAGCTCCCAAAAACATCGCCGGGGCGAAGATACCACCCACTAAACCGCTACCGAGGCTGATAGCTGTCACCGCCAGTTTGACGAATAGCAGCAACAGCAGCAAAGACAAGGAAAATTTGACATCTTGGAGCATTGCTTGGACTGTTTCGTAGCCCACACCCAAAATTTGAGGCAATTGCAGGGCGACTAAACCGACGATCGCACCGCCGATGACGGGATGAAGCGGCCGGGGCAGTCGTCCCAGCCAAGCAAATCCTCGGGTTTTTCCTTGAAAACAGCGATCGGCCAATTGAATTGCTTCTGTATAAGCTAAGGACACACAGCTTGCCAAAAGTCCCAATCCCATGTAAAGAGGCAGTTCTAGAGGACTGCGGACATCGTAGATTGGCAAAGCAAAGGCCGGCTGAGCTCCCAAACAAATTTGAGCGATCAGCGCCGAAACTACGGCGGAGAGCAAGACAACGCTGACTGACGAAGTGGCGAAGGTGCTACCGAGTACGACTTCTAAGGCAAAAAAGACTCCGGCGATGGGAGAGTTAAACCCGGCGGATAAGCCTGCTGCTGCTCCCGCGCCGAGGAGCAAGCGCTGCCGTTCTGGGGAAAGCTGCAAGATTTGAGCTAGCAGCATTCCGAAGTTGGCGCCGATTTCCACGCTGGGGGCTTCCGGGCCGAGGGAGGCGCCGGTGCCCAGGGATACTGAGGCCGCCACCATTTTGGTGATGGGTTTGAGGGGGGAGAGTTCTTGTAGCCCACGGGTGGCGGCAATTAAGGATGACATATTGGGGCCAAAATCGCGAAACCGCCAGCGCATCAGCCCGATGATGACTCCGCCGAGGGTGGGAATGCACGCTAGAGTCCAAGATCCCGAAGAGGCGATCGCCCCCATAAAGTCTTCCAGCATCAGGCTGTGGATCAAGTGGATCAGGTAGTGAAATGTGACGACGCCTGCGCCAGTAACTCCCCCGATCACTAGGGAGAGGACGAGCAGGAGGGTTTCTGGGTTCGGATGCAGGCGGCTGAACAGCGGGCTGAGGCGGGAGGAATGCGGAGTTTCTGCGGTTGAGCCGGGCGGCAGCAGCTCCACAGGATGGGTGGCTTTCATTTAGCGGTTCATTCTTCTGTGAGAAGTTAGATAAATATTACATTTTATTTCTTATTTTCATTTTGAGTGATTTCAGAGGAATTGACAAGTTAATTAAGGCGTATTTTATGGCAGATTTTTGGGGCTGGCGGCTGGGATGGAATGACCGCTTCTGAGGGTGAGTGAATTTTAGCTGATAATTGTATGCTCAGTGACATTCAAAATTAGATAAACTGAGCGATAATCCTAATTAACTATATCTACAGTCTTATAGTTTCTGGCGATCGCATTAGAGGCTCTGCCATCTAGCAGTCTGTTTAACAGTTGACAGTTGACAGTTGACAGTTGACAGTTTGAGACCGATGTCTACCTAGAAGGAAGAGGATTGGAGTAATGAATGGTCTGATTTTAATTTCTCCCTAAAACGGAGAGGCTTTCAACCAATTCTTTCTGGTAAAATCACTGGAACTAAATGCTCTGATTTGAGATTTTAGGTCGAATAAAATATCTCAAATCGAAATTTTGTAGTGAGGACTGAAGTCCTCAGGGAATAGGACTAAAGTCCTCACTACAAACCTGTTTGATGGTGGCTGTTCGATCGCAAATATAGCAATTGCCACAGCGGTGAGGACATAAATAACCTCATGAATATAGCCGATACCCGTCAAGCATAAATGGTTTGATTCCCGTACTATGCAACTGTCAACTGTCCACTGCCAACTGTCCACTGGTATATCATATCGGTTGTTGCGCGGCCGGAATTCTGGGTTTGGGTTTGGCGATCGACATTAGCGGATCGCCGATGGTGGCCACCTTCCAGGGCGGGGATTCTAGCTGGCGGGCTGCGATTAAAAAAGGTGCCCCTCGTTTTAGGCGATCGACCATTATTTTAGGTGGAATAAATGCAGATAACAAAGGTTCGTTGACGCTGCCGACATAGGCGTAAGCACCATTTTGCAACCACCTGCCAGCAACGGTATTTGCATCATCTGGATCTGATGCTGACCAACTGTGAATCATGTGGATTGCTGCGGGAAATTTCAGTTTTGGTATATCCTCAACCAAGGCGTCGCCGTTACCGACTTGGAATGATTTGGGATAGCCTTTGGAATTCATTAATATTAAGTCAAATGTCCACGGTTTGGATGCTACTAAACTCCGCCACAATTGGAGAGTAGACTGGGGTTTTTGCACTAATTCGACATTCAAACCTATGCTTTTTAGTCCGCTAGCTACTGACTCCATTTCATATTTTCCCCAATTTCCTTCTTTTGGGTAACTGTCATACAGCATAGCTGTTTCGCTGTCGAGAAATATGGCGCACATGGCTTGATAGATCGATCGCACTTGGGAACCGTAAATCCAGCCAGCCGCGGCCCAGCGTTCACCGTTGGGATGTCGCCCCAAACCGTCGGTAACAGCCCATTGTTCGTCTTGCTTTTGGGGGGATTGATATTTTACTGCTAGTTGGCGTACAATCGTGATTGTGTCGATCGCATCTCCGAGTTGCGAGTAAAAATATCCGGTTGATTCAACAGCTTTTGTAACTGCTGTTTGCAGATTTTTCCACTGTGCGGTATTAAGGTTATCGTTCGGTTTTCCGAAGTTGCCTTCGAGAAATACTAAGGGTTGGCCACGGGCTGCTGCTAAGGCAACTGCTGCTAAACGTGCGGGGTCATTTTCAGATGTGATGACTACTCCTGGCGGTTCCCAGCCGAGTTCTCTCCATTTTGCTTTTAAGGTTTGAGTATCCGTGGCATTCCAGGCTGCTGCTGTTGCCTTCAGCATTAATTGTTGGAGTTTTTGACCTTTTGGGATCTCCTGTTTGATGCTGGGTAAACGGACAATTTCTTCGGGTTGGAAGCGCTGCAAAAACATCGGTGCATATTTTTGATCTTCGATGAGAATCGGCCAGTGTCCTTTGAAATTCCACTTTTGGATTGCGGCTAAGAATGTGGCTTCGTCGGGGACTAAAACAATGCGGTTGACTGTTGGGATGTTGTCCCGGATCAGGCCGACTCGCAGGCCTATTTGCACTGCCCAGGGTTCTTGTTTGGCTGATGGGGGGAGTTGGAAAGGTTTTTTGAGCAGGCGATCGCACCCAACAGCGATTGTTGCTATGATGGAAATAAGGGCGATCGCTAGCAATTGAAGTTTTAACTGTTTTTTCATGAGGGAAGGGAAGAGCAGCAAAAAACTCGTAGCTTGCGGGGCGGAACGCCATCGCCAACACTAGAAATTATAGGTATATTTTTATACTAATCCCGGATTTTCGAGGCATGACACAAAGAAAGATTGTAAGTGCGATCGGGATGGCGACTGTTTGGGCGATCGGCTTAGCAACTACAGGTTTAATAATTTTCGCAGCCAACGGTTCCTCAGTCAAGCATCAAGTCCGACAATTGCTTGTAACGAGAGAATGCCGCAGGTGCAATCTTTCCGGGGCTAATTTGAGTGCTGTTTTTCTGGAAGGCGTCAATTTAGAAAATGCTAACCTCAAAGATGCCAATTTGTGGAGTGTCCATTTGGTAAATGCTAACTTGAAACAGGCAAATTTGGCTGGTGTTTACCTGATAAGCAGCAATTTAGTAGGGGCAAATTTGGAGGTAAGTAATTTAGAAAAGGCGTTTTTAGAAGATGCTTATTTGGGAGAGAGTAACTTGAAAAAAGCTAACTTAACAGGTGCTTTTATGAAAGGTATATTTTTGGTTAATGCTGACTTGGAGGGGGCGAATTTGGAGGGGGCGAATCTGTGGATGGCAAATCTGGAGGGTGCTAATTTGCAGGGCGCTAATTTGAGGAATGCTTTGCTGTTGGAGACAAATTTGACCGGGGCAAATTTAAAAGGTGCGGTGATGCCTGATGGTACGCGGCATGAATGAAAGTCAGTTGATAGTTGACATCAGTCATTAGTCAGGGGAGAGGGCGATCGCACCTGTAACCTTTATTTCCCCTTATTTGGTGAGGGAGTGAAGGGGTGAGGTGCGATCGACATCCTCAAAGATTTTACAATTTTACTGCCCGCTTCCTGGTTTGCAATCTACCCTAATGCCTCTGTGCCCTTGAAAACTGGCGATTGCCATCTCAATGACTGCTTCGATCGGGTATTCAATTTCCGCAGCACGAGCTTGCAGTAACGACTTGTTAGCTGGCGTTAACCACCCCGCAATAATCTGTCATACTCTGCATGGGTTCCAATCCAGAACCAGGCAATATCATCATTTTCTTCTACCGCCAAGGCGCGATAGTGTATTCCGATTCGTACCGACCAAAACGAACCTACTTTTTTGAAGTGTAGTGACGGATACCGAGAATCCTGTTTCAGCAATTCATAGCATCGATCGGCTAGTTCTTGAATCTCGTTGGGTAACTGTCGATAGTGATACCAAAAATCAGGGGTTGCAAGATATTTCACAGGTCGGTACAACGCCCTTCACGTAAATGTTGCACTGCTCGTTTAGCTAGATCGTCAAGCCGACCTGCTGCGACATCTTCCTCAAACTGCCGATCCCATACTTCTGCATCGAATTCTGCAAACCAGACGCGGAAATCGGCAAGCTCTTTTGCCGATAATTGACTGACGGCACGTTCAATTTCTTGCAAATTGCTCATAAGATCGAAGGAAAGTTACAACTGGCTTACTCTTCTCATGATAACTCTGAGGAGGCAAACACAACTTAACTTGACAGACATACTCATCTAGCCTGTCACAATGGGAGGAACCAGATCCAAGAGTGGGATACCAGCGTCGCGAGTTCAACCAGGGCAACTGCAACTACAGCCGATGGTACTGCTCAGTTTTAAATTTGCACCAATTTGAAGTAGATGCACCTTATGCTGAGAACAGATTGAATGAGGTTTAAATTTCAACAGTCTGAACAACTTGTTCTCTGACTTAAATCAAAGAATAACCAACTCCGATCGCCCTGTCGATGAGAAAAAGTGACAGGCTTTTGTAAAAGTTTGTAAGTTGGTAAATTCGGGACTTACGAACTCCGACCCAAGAAACCGGGTTTTTTAGCGAATTTGCCTGTTGCAACGCATATTTTCGTAAAAAAACCCGGTTTCTGACACCCGTGCGTAAGTCCTAAGAGTTTTAACGGGCAGTGTCCACTTATAGCAGTCCCCAGTCCACAAAAAGGTCACGAGGATCGTAAAGACGCAAAAGCCTGACCAGTTCTTTCAAATCCTTGATTGTGGTTGGGCAAACGCATCCCGCACTACCTGGTGAATGGTTCTGGTTCCAATCAACATGAAAGCCAAAAGCATCACGATCGTCAATCTGGGTGAAATGTTTAATTAGAGGAACAAAGACTGGACCAATCCCATCATTTTGATGAAAGTGAGCAACATCGTAGTTGTTCTTACCACCCGCCCAATCAATATCGCCGATGACATAGCGTCCTTGAGGAATTGGCTCTAAACTGCCTGCATCGCTATCTTCAGGAAGATTAAACTCCTGTTGTGTGCTACTAATACCTGAAACAACAAGAAGCGAGTCAAGAACGTTCTGCTGAGAACTGATAAACTCTAGTGACAACCACTCCAGCCCGTCGGAATTTACCTGATGGGTGCGAGTCAGACGGCAATAAACCCGTTCTAACATTGGTTCAGGCAAACGTTTGCGTGACTTAGCGAGTGCAGCAGCAAGTGTTGCTTTTGTTTTGGGACCGAAAAGCCCATCAATCTTGAGATTATTTTCACCTTGGAACCGTGCAACAACTTCTTTAGTGACAGCAGTATAACTATTCGGCTGACTGTCAAGTTTGAGAAAACCGCGTTCTGCTAATGCACAATTAAGGATGTAGCAATCTTCGCCGACAGATCCTTCCTTTAGGGTACGGGTAATCTTTAGGGGAAGTTCTTGTTGCTGATAGGGTTTGTCCAGAGGGTTAACAGCATCGGATGCATCAATTTCGACATCATCACCTGGCCATCCATCCCGTCGGAATAAGGCTTCTTCTTTATTGCGACGAATCACCAATCCTGGTAGCACTTTCCCAGCGCCATGAATCCAGCGATCGAATTCACGGGCTGCTCCCTCGTAGTCTTGCTTGTTGAGCTTACGCAGAAGTGTTGATTTTTCTAAGGCTCCCGATCCAAAATTAAACGTGAACGAAACGAGTGCATCAAACATACCTTGTTTGAGAGGAACTGTACACAGGCTATTCACTGCTGCTGCCTTCTGTTCCACTTCTAAATTTAACCAATTTAAAGCATCAGCCTCGGTAATCACATCACCTTGTTTCACAGCCCTTTTTTTATTAATGTGATGAATTGATCCATAACCAATCGTCCATACCCCGACTGGATCGACATAAGCTCCAATTGTTCCGTTAGGAAGTTTGCGATGTAGACCTTCCGACTCTTTGATAAGGTTTAAGCAATCTTGACTTGGTTGCATATTCATAAGTATTTCTTCTTCTTGACTTTCTCAATCAAAACCTAAATCCGATCGCCCTGCCGGTGAGAAAAAGTGACAAGCTTTTGTAAACTTACGTAAATTCCCTTAAAGGCTGCTAGCAGTCAATCGATTTTAGATGTTAAATTTTAGATAATGGAATTTATCTCACAGCCTGTACCGGAGGCTTGTAACCCAATTGCTTTCGATTAATTGTGTAAATTTGTTTATATTTCCTGAAATGCGACTAATACCCAGAATAATCAGTAAATTTGCTGAACAGGGCAAAATAACAAACTATGACAGCACAAGAGGCGATCGCCATAGTCGATCGTATATTACAATCCGTTAACAAAAAGCAAAAACTCACTGACATTCAATCCCACGTCTTTCTGGAAACTTGGGAAGGACACTCTTATCAAGAGATAGCCGATCGCCTACTTTACGAACACGACTATATCAAACAAGTCGGTTCGCATTTGTGGCGAAATCTCTCTCAAATTCTTGGCGAAAAAGTCTCAAAACAAAATCTGCAAGCAGTCTTGCGCCACTACCAGCAGAGCAGTGCGGGCATCCAAGATTGGGGAGAAGCGATCGATGTTTCCTATTTTTACAACCGCTTGCAGGAATTAGAAACATTAGAAACTTGGATTAGCGGCGATTCTACCCGTGCGATCGGTATTTTTGGAATTGGCGGTATCGGCAAAACTTCTCTGTCTGTCAAACTCGCCCAGCAAATTCAATCTAAATTTGAATTCGCGATCTGGCGGAGTTTGCAGCAAGCACCGACATTAGATGCTATCCTCAGCGATATTTTACCAATTTTAACTAATTCATCAGCCGAAACCAATCACTCTATTCATGCTCTCATGGAACAGTTGCGGCAAAAACGCTGTTTGTTAATTTTCGACAATCTGGAGTCGATTTTGCAAGCAGGAAATCGCAGCGGACAATATCAACAAGGTTATGAAGATTACCGACAGTTATTTGCCCGCATTGCTGACGAACCACACCAAAGTTGTCTGATTTTAACCGGACGAGAACAACCCGGCGGGTTTGCTGTGCGATCGGGTGAAAATTTGCCCGTGCGATCGCTCAAACTCTTCGGCCTTTCGCCACCTGTATGCCAGCAAATCCTCGCTGATAAAGGATTAAAGGTAACGCTATTGCAATGTCGAGATATTGTAAATTATTTTGGTGGCAATCCCCTCGCCCTGAAACTTGCTGCAACGACTATTCAAACACTTTTTGGTGGTGACATTCACGCATTTTTAGTGCAAGGAAATACTGTTTTTAGCGATTTGTGGGATTTGCTCGATCGCCAATTCGATCGCCTGTCTCCCCTGCAACAACAAATCATGTACTGGTTAGCCATTAACCAAGAAGCAGCGACTCCTGCGAAGCTAAAAGCTGAAATTTTGCCCGAAGTTTCGGGACGGCAACTGATGGAAGCATTGGAGGCGCTGGCCGAGCGATCGCTGATTTTCGATGAGCGATCGCTTAATTATACCGCATCCACCAGTTTAATGCTACAACCTGCGATCGCCGAGTATGTCAGAGAACGATTGCTCGAACGAAACTGTCGTTCGAGCAATATCGAACTTTTAATAAATGCCCGGAATTAGTTTTTTTACTCGCTGGCGGTATTCTGAATAGTCGGGATATTTATCGCTCAACCAAGTTTCTTCGCGTCTGGATTTGATGTCAAAAAATATTAGTAAAATTGCAGTCGCTATTAAATGAGATAAACTGAATTGAAAGATTGTCCAGCCGAGGGCTGCGAAGATGCCGCCGCTGTACAAGGGATGCCGCACTATTCCGTAAATGCCTGTTTGGACTAATTCTCCGTCTTCTCTGGGATAGGGTAAAGGTGTGAGGTTTTTCCCCAAATCTATCAGTCCTTTGATGATGAAAGTTAATCCGATAGAGCTGAGAATACTTGCTAAAAACCAGGTAAGATAAATTAATTGAGTTGATTGAATTTTGAATCCGGGTAGTTGATAAACTGGTAAGATTGTAAATGCTGCAAGTAATACTAATTGCAGAAAAACTAAATATTCGCCCCGGCTGTTGTTGCTCCAGCCTTGGCGCGTGAAACCCCAGTCAGTTAATAGTTTTTTCATAGGAAGAGGAAAGTTCGGCTAGGGATTGTGGAACTGACATTTTTGGGCGCATCTGGTAGATTGTTTGTAGTTGTGCGATCGCGTTTAAAGAGCGCTAAAGCGCAACTACGTACCTCGGATAAAGCGCTCAAGCGCAACTACATACCTCGGATAGAGCGCTCAAGCGCAACTACGTACCTCGGATAGAGCGCTCAAGCGCAACTACATACCTATTAGAGATTTATTCTCGCCAGGGACGTGTCATTAGTTCTAGTTGGTTGACTTCATCTTGGCTTAAAGTCCAGCCTAGGGCGCCTGCGTTTTCTTCGGCTTGTTTTGCGGTTTTGGCGCCGGGAATTGGGATAACTCCGTTTTGGGCTATTAACCAGTTTAGGGCAACTTGCGCGGGCGTGCGATCGCGCTTTCTCCCCATTTTTCGCAAGGTAGACATGACTAATTCGATTTTTTCAAGGCCCACTTTGCCGAATCGGGAGTCCATTTTCCGGGCTCCTGTAGGTGGTTCTTGGGCTGTGTATTTGTCGGTGAGCAATCCTTGGGCTAAGGGGCTGTAAGCTAAAATTGTTACTCCCAATTCCGAGGCTGCACGTACAATTCCTTGTTTTTCTACTTGCCGCGATAGCAATGAGTAACGGACTTGATTTGTTGCTAGGGGGACGCCTCTGGCTGCTAGTATTTTGTGAGCTTCGCGCATCTGTTCTTCGGAATAGTTGCTGACTCCTACTGCTTGAATTCTGCCTTGTTTTACTTCGTCTGCTAAGGCATTCATCAGAGTTTCTTGACTCAGTAAAAAACTAAAAGGCCAGTGTACTTGGTAGAGGGTTATTTGTTCTACTTGCAACCGTTTTAAGCTGGCACTCAAGGCTTCGGAAACTGATTTTCCGGTAATCCGCCAGGGTACGGGGCCGAATTTGGTGGCTATTTGCACGGGTTGGCTAGTTTTTTTGATAAACTGTCCCAGCAATTCTTCTGACAAGCCGTTACCGTAGACTTCGGCTGTGTCGAAAAAGTTGATTCCGGCATCTAGGGATGTGTTGAATGCTGCTTCTACTTCGGCGGCGCCGTAGTTGCTGCCGTAGTTCCAAAATAGTTTGTCGCCCCAAGCCCAAGTTCCGACGCACAGGGGAATGACGGCTGGGCCATTTTGTCCTAGGGTGATAGTTGTCACGGTTGGTAAATCCACAGTTATAGCAGTTGACAGTTGACAGTTGACAGTTGACAGTTACATAGTACGGGAATCAAACGGTTTATCGATCGCGGGATCGGGGATCGATTCATGAGGTTATTTATGTCCGCGCTTTCAGGTGGCGGTTGCTATATTGATTCTCTTTATTTTTATATGAATAATGTCATTTGAGCTTCTAGCTGTGGGTATAATGGCGGCCGATTGCAATATCTCAGTTACTATAAATTCAAATGTTGTCTTTATTTGAAAAGTTATGCCGATCGACCGTTTGCCAGATTCTACATTAACAGATTCCACGACTGCTGCCCAAAAGAGAATTGACCTCGCGACGATGTTCCGCCTGGGCTTGTTTCAGATGGGGCTGGGCATGATGTCGATTTTGACCCTGGGGGTACTCAATCGCGTGATGATTAAGGAGTTGGCGATTCCGGCTACTGTGGTGGCTGGTACCCTGGCGATGCACCAGTTTGTGGCGCCAGCGAGGGTATGGTTCGGGCAAATGTCGGATGCTAAGCCTTTGTTTGGCCATCACCGCACGGGTTACGTGTGGATGGGAGGGCTGTTGTTTGTGATTTCGGCTTTTTTGGCGGTGCAGGTGATGTGGCGCTTGGGCGCTAGTTTAGACGCTGTGGGGTGGACGACTCCGACTTACGGCTGGGTGGGTTTGCTGGGTTTGGTTTTTGCAGTTTACGGTATCGCGATTTGTTCGAGCTCGACTCCTTTTGCTGCTTTGTTGGTGGATGTTTCCGATGAGGAAGATCGATCGAAGTTGGTGGGTGTGGTGTGGTCGATGCTGATGGTTGGTATTATTATCGGGGCGATTGTCAGCAGCGGTTTGCTGAAGCAGATTGATGGGGATGTGCCGCGGGAAGTGTTGCAGGCTTCGATTAATGGTTTGTTTGTGAAGGTGCCGGCGGTGGTTTTGCTGTTGGTGGGGATTGCAACTTTTGGGGTTGAGAAGAAGTATTCGCGTTACGGGGCGCGATCGATCGCAGTTAATCGAGAAGATAAGATTACTTTAGGAAGTGCGCTGCGGATTTTGACTGCTAGCCGCCAAACTGGTTTGTTTTTTACTTTCCTGCTGGTGATGACAATTTGTTTGTTTATGCAGGATGCCGTTTTGGAACCCTACGGCGGGGAAATTTTTAAGATGCCGATTTCGGAAAGTACGCGGTTGAATGCTATTTACGGTACTGGTGTTCTCATCGGTTTGAGCGCAACTGGTTTTTTAATTGTGCCGCGGATTGGCAAGCAAAATACGATTAGATTGGGTTGTTTATCGGTGGCGGCTTGTTTTGGCTTGATTATTTTATCGGGATTTACTGGTAATCCCATTGTGTTTAAGTCGGCTTTGATGTGTTTCGGGTTAGCTTCGGGAATTACAACGACGGGGGCACTGAGTTTGATGTTGGATTTGACGGCTGCGGAAACTGCGGGGACTTTTATTGGCGCTTGGGGTTTGTCGCAAGCGATGGCGCGGGGTTTTGCTACGGTTAGCGGCGGTGCTATTTTGGATTTTGGCAGGACTTTGTTTGGAGTGCCGATGTTGGCTTACGGGTTGGTTTTTGCAGTGCCGGCTGTGGGTATGATTTTCGCTTTGTATCTGTTGAGTCTGGTGGATGTTGCAGAATTTCAGGATAATGCTAAAAGTGCGATCGCAACTATCCTTGAAAATGAATTAGACTGAGAATACCGGGCGGTTGAAACCGCGTCTATACAGACCAAACCCGCCTCCGCGGGTTGAAGAAAGTTCTCTTCAGTCCGCGGAGGCGGACTTCGTTTTTGTAGACGCGGTTTCAACCGCCGTCTTCGTTTTTATCAGCGCGGTTTCAACCGCCGTCTTCTCCTACAAACCAGTAACTAATGCAAGATTTTTGGAACTCTATTCTAACTTTTTCTCAGACAACTGTCAAAACAATCGGACAGCAGTTTTTGAAAGATTTCGGTTCTGCACAAGCGGATGAGAAATCTGATGGCAGTTTGGTTACGCAGTCTGACAATTGGGCGGATGCAGAGATTAGAAATGCGATCGCACTTGCGTTTCCCAGTCACGGGATTTTGAGCGAAGAAGGAGAGCACGTTTTACCCGATACTGAATGGTGTTGGGTTGTCGATCCTCTCGATGCTACCACTAATTTTGCTCGGGGCATTCCAATTTGGGGGATTTCTTTAGGTCTATTATATCGCGGAACTCCAGTTTTTGGCTGCGTGCATTTGCCACCCCTGAATCAAACTTTCCACGGTTTTTATGCAGAGAATTTGGCGGACGATCCTGTATTGACAAATATGCCTCAAGGTGCATTTTTAAACGATCGCCCGATTCGCCCGAGTGATGATAAACTGAGTGGAAATCATATTTTTAATTTGTGTTCGCGGAGTGTGGGAATTGGGCCTCATCTTCCGAGTAAAATTCGGATGTTGGGGATGGCTAGTTACAATTTTTTAATGGTGGCTTCCGGTGTGGCGATGGGAGGAGTTGAAGCGACTCCTAAAATTTGGGATATTGCTGGGAGTTGGGTAATTGTCAAGGCTGCGGGTGCGGTTTGGCTACCGCTGGAATCCCAAGCGATTTTTCCGCTGGAAGTGGGTAAGAATTATGCGAGGGTTTCTTTTCCAACTTTGGTGATGAGTCGCCAGGAATTAGTGTCGGTGTTTTTGCCGTTTGTTGAAGCTTGGAAGAAGAAAAAAATGGGCTAATCTTAAAGTCGCCTCGAACCCAATAGGTTCGATCGTTCGGACTTCAGTCCTTCTTTCTTGCGGACTTTAGTCAAATGGCACTGAAAAAGTGACAAAAAAAATCTGTAAGGCAAGATATACATAGATAATTGCCTTACAAACCAAAAGATCTCTTTCCCGGCAATGCCAAATCGTGCGTCCATTCTCTCTCCAACAATTTTTGCAGAGTGTTGCCTCACCTTGCCAGAAGCTGCTGCCAGATTCTGCCGTCCATTCGCTTCTAGCTTGGGAGAAGATCACCTACTACCAAAGCATCTACACACCAGTAGTCACCTTAACTTGTCACCAATGGGTCTTGCATAGGCGGTTGTGATTCGTTATGCTTTGCACGGTCTATGACCGTGCTTTTTCACCAGCCCCAAGAATGGTAAAATTGTCACAAGCCGAACAGAAAATTAGTCCCGAGCCCTTAATTGGTTACTCGATATCAATTTACTTCAAAATCCTCATAGGGAATCAACCTGAACTCTTGACGAAACATCTGCCTGGGCGGCCATACTTACCGCTTTGCTTCGCGCCTCTATAATTTGACCTATCTCGCGCCCCAAGCTTGGTTGGCGTTCAATCATTGTATTTACAGCATCTGAGTAGATGACAAGAACTTGCAAATCGTCAACGGCGGCGATTGATACCGGACTCGGTTCCCCACTAAATAGTGCCATTTCCCCAAAAAACTCACCACGCAAGATAGTCATTACCTCCAACTCCATGCCAAACTGGTTCCTGACTGTGACCTTAGCCTGACCCGCAATGATAATGTACAAAGCATTACCAGGCTCGCCTTGCCGGATGACTTTCTCTCCCGCACCAAACTTCTGTAAAATAGTTCCCTTACCTAAGTCATCCAAATTTTTGGGTTCTCTAGCTAAAGGCATAAATCCGGGAATTGAGTGCAGGCTTTGGGCTAACTTAGTTGAAGCGCTATCTGCCTTATCAGCAGGTTCCACAGGATACGAGTATCGGTAACGATATAACGTTAAGTTGTTTCGCTGCGCTGCGTACCAAATTCGCGTCATAAATCGATCGACTATCTGGTCTACATCCTCAAAGTTTTTGACAAAGAACTCCACCTCATACATAATTGCAGTCTCATCATAGGATTTGGTTTTAATATTTGGTTCCGGTTCCGCTAATACTCCTTGGGTAGCCAAGGCTGTACTTGTTAGTACCTGCTTCACGAGATTAGGCGGGCTATCGTAGGAAAAACCAATATTGAGGCGTTGGTTATAAATGCGTTCTGGTTGGCTGTAATTATGGATGATTCCTTTTCCAATGAACTGATGAGGAACGATTATCATCTGGCGCTGGAGAGTGAGCAGGCGAACCGATCGCCAATTGATATCAACTACCTCACCTTCGATATCTCCAATCCGCAACCAATCACCAACGCTAAAGGGACGTTCTAGAAGCAGCGCCATGCCAGACATGACGCTACCTAGTGTGTCCTGAAGCGCCAAACCGATCACAATTGAGCTAACGCCCAATCCAGTAGCAAGACCGGCCAAATCAGCACCCCACACTGCCGCTAGCACGATCGCACTTCCTACAAGCACCAAAAAAAACTTAGAAAGATCGATCAGCAATTTGGGCATCCGTGCCCGCCATGTATTAGCCTCAGCTTCTTCAAACAAAATCACATTAAGCAGCGAGAGAGATGCGTAGATGGCAGATATCCAGAACAGTGTTGCTACGAGCTTGGGAAAATTCCCATTAACGTCAAGCTTCAGGACATTCCTGATTAAAATCATCACCATTAAGACCGGCAGGACAAGGTTTTTTATAACCAGCAGGGTAGTCGCCAGTGGTCTAGCGTGCCTTTGTAGGTGATAAATAACCTCTCCTAGTAAAACGACGAGGAGTGGGAACCCTAATCCGACAATTACTGCCCACATCTCCCAGTCGTTTGAAGAGCTTAAATTATTCATGGACTTCCTCCGATCCAACATTTACTGGAAGCTTATAACTTGTGATTTGCCAAGCTACTAACTTTTCTTTTCCAGATTCTTGAATTTCACCAACCAACTCAAAATCGTAGAGATCGTGCAGGCGATCGTAGATATCTTGAGACACAAAGATTGCGCCGGGGGGACAAGCCGACTTCAATCTATTGGCAATATTTACGCTCTCACCCCAAACATCATAGAGCAATTTATTTTTGCCAATGACACCTGCAACCACATCTCCTGAATTGATACCGATTTCTACGTCTAGATCCAAGCCTTTTTCATAATTAAATCGGTGGACAAATGCCAGCATTTCCAAGGCAAAATCTACTGTGCGTTTGTCATGATCCAAACGTGGCACACTCAGCCCGCATACAGCCATATAACCATCACCAATAGTTTTAATCTTCTCCAAACCGTATTTTTCGGTCATTTCATCAAAGGCTGTTACCAGTTCATCAAGCAGAGCGATAACTTCGGGAGCTGACATGGTTTGAGAGAGCTTAGTAAATCGATGGAGGTCGGAAAACAAAACCGAGACATGAGAAATCTGATCGGCAATTGCTCGATCGCCCTGTTTGAGGCGTTTGGCTATTGCGGGACTAAATATATTTAAGACTAATGCTTCATTTTCGCGATTTTTCTGTTGAATTAGTTGAGTTTCGGCACGAAGGCGGCCTATCGTTTGGTTAAATGATTTAGCTAACTCTCCAAATTCATCTTCTGAACCAGATTTAACCACCGCGTCAACTTCTCCAGCCCCCACCAGGCGGGCACTAGCGATTAACTTCTTGATGGGTCTGACAAAGATTGCGGTCAGCCACATGGCAACAACCGTGATTATCGCGATGATTGCAGTAGCTGCCATCACAATTGTTTTTTGAAAGGAGTGAATTGACGCATAGGCTTCCGAAACATCCATCTCCGCCAATATCACCCACCTCAATCCATCAATATCTAGTGGAGAATAAGAACTCAAAACAGGAATATGACGATAATCGTCGATCACCTGCGTGCCCTGTTTCCCAAACAATGCTTCCTTCACTCCTGTTGTTTGCGCTTGCTGTAGGAGGATTGTAGTATTGAACTCTTTGATTTTCTTGATGGTCTTTTCATCAGTACCGATAGAGGCTAGAATTTTTGCATGACCTTCTGGGTCTTCTATCTGGAAACGAGATGCAGAGCGCATTAGATAATCCGACCCAACCAGATAAGTTTCTCCTGAATCGCCCAGACCACTTTGTTTCCAATTTTTGTTACCAGTCATCACATTGTTAATTTTGTCAACGGGAAACTGGAACGCCAAAATACCAATAAATTCCGAGCCGTTAAAGATTGGAGCAGCGATAAAAGCCGCAGGCGCACCGTAGGAAGGGCTGTAGGGCTTAAAATCTACTATTTTCACATACCCCTTTCCCTTTGCCTGTCGTGCAGCGGCGATCGCGTTTGCTAGGTTACTCTCTTTGTAGGGGCCATCGATCAAGCTTGTGGTAAAGTCGGCTTCTTTAAAAACCGTATAGACAACAGTTCCTTCGCGATCGATCAAAAACATATCGTAGTAACCATATTTTTCAACTATATTGCGAAAAATAGGGTGGTAGAGGGCGTGAGCGCGGCTGTAAGCGCTGGCGTCGCCTGGAGTATCAAGGAGAAGTTTCTTGCCAACGGGGTTCGGATTAGCAGCGATGTAGTGGTACTGTAGGTAACGAGCAGCGGGTGTTTTTGGCCTGTATGCTGCCAGAACAGGCGAACCATCGTTAGTTCGCGTTAGTTTGGTTAAAAATTCTTTCTGGTAGTAGGTATCAATTTTTGCGTCAAAATTCGCTGGAATTTTAGACTTTTCAAGTTCGCTGTAAGCCGTCTTAAATTCCTGTAGGGCTGCGACTACTGTCAAGTCTTCGCTGAGGGTTTGGGTGTGGTTTTTAAGGTTTTCAAAATAATCTTGGATTTGATAAGCTTTCACAGCCCTAAGGCTGGTTAATTGGTTAAAGACTTTTTCGGTCAGAATAGCTTTCCCACTGCTAGAGCATATAAACGTGCTCGCAAGCATAGCGCAAAGGCTGACTACCAGCAACATGACTATGAGTTTTGTTTTTATACTTAAATGATTCACTAATTGCATAGGATTTTTCCTGAGAGTCTGGGTATTATTTCTTTCATCTCTAAGAAGTTAAAGAGTAATCTTTCACCATTGGTAGCGATCGCTTTTCATTTATAGAACCCATTTGACATCTTTTGGCGATCGGCTCACAACAGTCGCTCTACTGCCCAACAGCACAAAAAGAGAAATCCTGGATAGCAGATTCTAAGCTGCTGTGCATCGGGAGCATCTCAGTTTTGCAATAAGCATTTTTTGAAGAGCGAACTCTACTGACGTACTACGAACCTTTTTTGAACTCCCGACAGCACTGTAAATGCAAAACTGAGATGCTCCCTGCGCATCTATATTGTAGAATATCAACATATCATAGGCAAGCGATCGCCAGATATATGCCAGCCATAAACCATCTGTCTCAAGAGCTAAAACAAAGACTAATTAAACTTTTGAAAAATGCACATTGGCATTATAGTAGTGAAAATTTTTTAATTATCTTAAGAGTAACTTAGGGCAATATTGCTATAAGATTAGTAAGTTTATGGAGACTTATACACGGCAAAAAAAACACGATTAGCGGTGCTATTAGTCCCAAGATAATATGAGATTAATGATAATTAATTGCTCAATGGATAGCAAGGATTAGTGAGGTGTTTATCCAAATATTTTTAGTACCGGAACTCTGGGTGAGCGTGGTAGTAGTAATGGAGAATCTACCAGCACATAAAAAAGTCCCTCCTACTTTTGCTTCAACACCACTAAGGCAATATCATCAAAAAGTTTTCGCTCGCCAATATGTCGCATATTGAGTTACCTTGGTTAACCTATTCTCGGTCTTTACTTGTTGTTTTAACAGAGTTCGGTTTTTCAGATAAACCCCATCAGCCGTGGGTGAATTTTGGGGCTCGTGACTAGGGATAGATTTATCTCGAAAATAGTCGCTCTGCGTTGACAATTATAGAAAATATTGTATCAACCGATCGCATTACTTTGCAACAAAAACTAACAGGAATTACGCAGGGACGTTATATGTAGCGTGTCTGTGTTTGGACAATAGCGATCGATCGCGCAGCGGTCTAAAAGTTGTTCGGGAGAAAATGAGAACAGAGTTTAAAGCAAGCTCAAGTTAACAAAAGATCGCGCATCCGACTGGATTAATAGACTTCATATCAAAAACATTGTGCTAGAATCCATCAATACGTAGTCGTAGGTTGGGCACAGGCCGAGAAGAGCAATCTTCTTGCAGTCTAGGGGAGGTTGTAGGTCAGCCACCATTTGGGTCTTCCCAGTTGAAAGCCACCCTGCAACATGAGCCTGGAATCTGCAACCGCAGCCGAGTGCGGCTTTCGCGGTGGGAGTGTCGCGCTAGAATTAGCATTACGAGTTAACACTCGAACAAAAACGCTCGTTGTGCGAGCGTGACCTCAAAACGGGCACATAGCAGGTGGGAATAAACCATGTTTGAACGCTTCACAGAAAAAGCAATAAAAGTAATCATGTTGGCCCAGGAAGAAGCTCGCCGCCTGGGTCACAACTTCGTAGGGACAGAACAGATCCTCCTGGGTCTGATTGGAGAAGGAACCGGAGTTGCAGCCAAAGTCCTCAAATCAATGGGGGTCAACCTCAAAGATGCTCGGATTGAGGTCGAAAAAATCATCGGGCGCGGTTCGGGCTTCGTAGCAGTCGAAATTCCGTTCACCCCTCGCGCCAAGCGGGTTCTAGAACTGTCCCTCGAAGAAGCTCGCCAACTCGGACACAATTATATAGGTACAGAACACCTGCTGCTCGGCCTGATTCGTGAAGGTGAAGGAGTAGCGGCCAGAGTCCTGGAAAATCTGGGAGTAGATTTGTCGAAAGTCCGCACCCAAGTGATTCGGATGCTGGGAGAAACGGCAGAAGTCGCAGCCACCGGCGGCGGAGCTCGCACTAAAACCCCAACATTGGACGAATTTGGTGCCAACCTGACTCAAATGGCGGTTGATGGTAAGCTTGACCCCGTAGTCGGACGGCAAAAAGAAATCGAACGGGTAATTCAAATCCTCGGTCGCCGTACTAAAAATAACCCGGTACTTATTGGCGAACCTGGAGTCGGCAAAACTGCGATCGCCGAAGGTCTGGCCCAGCGCATCGCTAACAACGATATCCCAGATATCCTCGAAGATAAGCGCGTCGTTACCCTCGATATCGGCTTGCTCGTAGCTGGTACGAAATACCGGGGGGAATTTGAAGAACGCCTCAAAAAAATCATGGACGAAATCCGCACGGCGGGTAACGTGATTTTGGTGATTGACGAAGTGCACACTTTGATCGGTGCTGGTGCGGCTGAAGGGGCGATCGACGCAGCGAACATTCTCAAGCCAGCTTTGGCTAGAGGCGAACTCCAGTGTATCGGGGCTACAACCTTAGATGAGTACCGCAAGCACATCGAGCGTGACGCAGCCCTCGAACGGCGCTTCCAGCCCGTGATGGTCGGCGAGCCCACCGTTGACGAGACGATCGAGATTCTGTTCGGTTTGCGGGAACGCTACGAACAGCACCACAAGCTGAAAATTTTGGATACAGCCCTGGAAGCTGCCGCCAAACTGTCTCACCGCTATATTTCTGACCGCTTCCTCCCAGACAAAGCAATTGACTTGGTAGACGAAGCTGGTTCGAGAGTCCGCCTGATCAACTCCCAACTGCCGCCCGCAGCTAAGGAACTTGATAAAGAACTCCGCCAAGTCCTGAAAGATAAAGACGAAGCGGTGCGTTCTCAAGACTTTGACAAAGCAGGTGAATTGCGCGATCGCGAAATGACGATCAAAGCCGAAATTCGCGCGATTTCCCAAGCCAAAAAAACTGACTCGGCCCGCACCGGCGAAACCGACCCTTCGCCAGTAGTTACCGAAGAAGATATCGCTCAAATCGTCGCAAGCTGGACGGGCGTACCGGTCAACAAACTGACTGAATCTGAATCCGAAAAACTGCTGCACATGGAAGATACCTTGCACCAGCGCTTGATCGGTCAAGAAGAAGCAGTGAAAGCCGTTTCCCGTGCCATCCGCCGCGCTCGCGTTGGCTTGAAAAATCCCAATCGCCCGATCGCCAGTTTCATCTTCTCCGGGCCCACAGGCGTCGGCAAAACCGAACTGACGAAAGCCTTAGCCGGCTACTTCTTCGGTTCCGAAGACGCCATGATTCGGTTGGATATGTCCGAATACATGGAACGTCACACCGTCTCCAAACTTATCGGTTCTCCTCCTGGTTATGTCGGCTACAACGAAGGCGGACAACTGACAGAAGCAGTTCGTCGTCGTCCTTACACCGTCGTGTTGTTTGACGAAATCGAAAAAGCCCACCCCGATGTCTTCAATATGCTCTTGCAAATATTGGAAGACGGCCGCTTAACAGATGCCAAAGGTCGTACCGTGGACTTCAAAAACACGCTGCTGATCATGACCTCCAACATCGGTTCTAAGGTCATTGAAAAAGGTGGCGGCGGCCTCGGTTTCGAGTTCGGCGACAACCAAGCTGATGCTAATTACAACCGCATTCGCTCCTTGGTTAACGAAGAACTGAAGAACTACTTCCGCCCAGAATTCCTCAACCGACTTGACGAAATTATCGTCTTCCGTCAGTTGAACAGGGAAGAAGTCAAGGAAATTGCCGTTATCATGCTCAAAGAAGTGTTCGGCCGCTTGACAGAACAGGGAATCACTCTGGAAGTGACCGAAAAATTCAAGGAACGGCTAGTAGAAGAAGGCTATAACCCCAGCTACGGAGCCAGGCCCCTGCGCCGCGCGATCATGCGGTTGTTGGAAGACAGCTTGGCTGAGGAAATCCTTTCTGGCCGCATCAAAGATGGCGATATCGCTGTTGTAGATGTGGGCGACGATGGAATTGTCAAGGTGCTGCAAGGTCAAAAACGGGAATTGCTGCCCCAAGGCGCTGAGTAAGTGCGTTGAGTAAGTGCGATCGCGAGTAAAGTTTTAAGATCGCAAATTGCGCGATCGTAAATAACTCAAAATCAGCATATAAAAAAGGTAGAGAATCTTAATTCTCTGCCTTTTTTATGAATAAGAGTCAATAAAATTATAGGAGGAGTAAATGACATCTGAAGAAAAGAATTTTGGTACAGAAGTAGCAGAAAACCTACCTGATACTTCGACTTCGCTCAGCACAAGCCCGTGGTGGCAAAAAGCGTGGAAATCGCAGCGAGAAAATCTTCAGATTGTGATTATTGCTTTGGCTTTAGCAATAGTGATTCGAGCGTTGGTGGCAGAACCGCGCTTCATACCCTCAGATTCTATGGTACCAACTTTGCGCGTGGGCGATCGCGTCGTAGTCGAAAAAATATCCTACTACCTGGAACCTCCAAAAACTGGTGACATCGTAGTATTTGCGCCGCCGGAACAGTTGCAAGAACAAGGCTTTACCGCAGACCAAGCATTTATCAAGCGGGTAATTGGCTTACCAGGTCAAACAGTAGCTGTGAAAAAAGGTCTAGTTTACCTCAACGACAAACCCCTCGTTGAGAAATATATTGCCGAACCTCCTAAATACCAGTGGGGGCCTTATGTCGTCCCGGAAAATCAATACTTCGTGATGGGAGACAACCGCAACAACAGTAACGACTCTAGCAGGTGGGGATTTTTACCTAAAAAGAATATCATCGGCCGGGCTGTATTGAGGTTTTGGCCACTTGAGCGTATCGGACAAGTTTGAAGAAGTCAGTTGACAGTTGACAGTTGACAGTTGTCAGTTGTCAGTTGTCAGTTGTCAGTTGTTATTGCAAGCCCAATGCCATAAAGACCCCATGCCCCATCCCTCGACTTCGCAATTCCCAATTCCCAATTCCCGATGCCCATGCCTTATCCTGTACGGAAATTTCTACTGATTTTTGCGCCTTGAGCGGTAGAGAGTTCCTCCGGCAACTGATAAAATAGTACCAAAAGCAGCGGGATTTCCCGCCTAGATCAAAATCACTTCAATATTAAAAATTAGGAAAGCTATGGGATTTTTTGATTCAGAAATTGTTCAGCAAGAAGCCAAGCTGTTGTTTGAAGACTATCAATCTCTCGTCGCACTAGGCGGGAATTACGGCAAATTCGATCGCGAAGGCAAGAAGATGTTCATCGCTCAGATGGAATCAATGATGGATCGCTACCGTATTTTTATGAAGCGCTTCGAGCTGTCTGAAGACTTCATGGCTCAGATGACTGTAGAGCAGTTAAAAACACAGCTAAATCAATTTGGCATCACGCCCCAGCAGATGTTTGAGCAAATGAACTCAACGCTGGAGCGGATGAAATCTGAACTGGAAAAGCAATCATAAGTTGACAATTGACAACTATCAACTGTCAACTGTCAACTGATAATTAACTAGCAGCCGGGAAGTCCCTCGGTGTATTTAGAGGGGATGAATCTCAATTGCTACGCTCCGTACCCCGACTAAATTACCGTAGGGATGAAAGGCTCGTCGGTCGGAGGAACACCAGCCCGACAATTAGACTCAGTTACCGCAAATCAATCTTTGGGAGAGTCTTGATTCTCAATATACTTCCTAAGTATGGAGACGGTAACACCTCGGCAAGAAGCAATAAAATACGAACTGCTCCACAAAACATCTTTACGATAAAACTCATTCACCCTTTCAGGGAATTCACTCTATACTGTGGGAAGGTCGAAAAAAAGGAAGTTTTCATGCAACTGACGTACAAATACCGCCTCAAACCTACGAAAGCCCAACTAGCAACAATTTCGACTCATCTAGAGCTTTGTCGCCGGCAGTACAACTACCGATTGAGTGAAAGATTCAGATGGTGGGAGTCCACAAGAACGCCTGTCAATGCCTGCCCTTTAATTGCTTCCATAGTGCCTGTTGAGGAAATTTACCAAAATATTCCTCTGACTAGAGTGCAAACTAGAGATGGCAGAAAGAAAGATGAATCAGGCAATCCTTTGACCAGGAAAGGTGATGTTTTCTCGAATATTGAAGGCGGATACGTGCAGTGGCAAACCATCCAGTTAGCCGATCTAAAAAATACTAAAAAGCTATTTCCTGATTACAAAACTTTGAATTCTCAAGTTTTGCAGGATGTGATTAACCGAGTGGAAACTTCCTTTTCAAATTTCACCACACCCGACAAAAATGGCAATCGTAGAGGCAAGCCCCGATTTAAAGGATTTCACTACTACAAATCTTTTACTTATCCTCAATTAGATAATTTAGATATCGCCAAGGATGAGCAAAATAGGATT
Source organism: Microcoleus sp. PH2017_34_RAT_O_A (assembly GCF_020737885.1). NCBI lineage: Bacteria > Bacillati > Cyanobacteriota > Cyanophyceae > Oscillatoriales > Microcoleaceae > Microcoleus > Microcoleus sp. PH2017_34_RAT_O_A. The sequence continues at coordinate 40,850 of NZ_JAEQDD010000003.1, forward strand.
TGCATTAACCTTGCCAAAATAGGTCAAATACCGATGGCATTCCATCGTCCAATACCAACAGGATTAACGGTTAAGACGGGGACAGTTATTAGAGAAGCGGACGGGTGGTATATTTCCCTGACGCTAGAAGATAAGACGGTTCCCGTGCCGGTTGCAGAAATTCAACCGACTGATGAAAACACTCTTGGTATTGACTTGGGAATTACTAATTACGCTTACCTTTCTAATGGCGAAAGAATTGAAAATCCTAGATTCTTGAGGAAATCTGCCGAGAAATTAGCAAAACTTCAGGCGAAGCTAGCTAGTAGAGTCAAGGGTTCTAAACCTTGGCAAGTTATAAAAAGCAAGATTTCTAGACTGCATCAATTTGTAGCTAGAGCGAGACTTGATTTTCAATTCAAGACGGCACATGAATTGTTTCGTAAATGCGATGTTTTGGTGGCTGAAGATTTGAGTATCAAGAATTTGACAAGACGCGCTAAAACTAAAACCGAGATCGACAATGGTAATTTAGTTTATTTGCCAAACGGTCAATCTGCCAAAAGCGGCTTGAATAAATCAATGCTTGATGCTGCTCACGGTCAGTTTGCTAATGTTCTCAAGTATGTTGCCTGGAAATTGGGTAAAAATCTTTTGTTTGTCGAGCCGAAGGGAACTTCTCAGTATTGTTGGAATTGCCTCAATAAAGTACCAAAAGAGTTATCGGAAAGATGGCATTCTTGTCAGTGCGGTGAGTCTTTGGATCGAGATGAAAATTCAGCCAAACTTATCAAGAAAATTGGTCTGAGCGATCAAAGTGGCGGGGGAACTCCGTCACTCAAAAAAGCCTTTGCAAAAAAGGAAAAAGAAGCCTGCGGTCTAACTGTACTCAGTTGACCGTCAGGTTCGTTCACGGTCGTTCAAAAGATGAAGCAGGTTTGAAATCTTCTTCAGGAACGCCCTGCAAAGCTTGGCTCATAAAATCGCGCCAAACAGGGGCAACGATTGTACCGCCAGTAGCACCGTAGCTCATCGGTGTGTAATCGTCGTTGCCTATCCAAACAGCCACCGACAACTGCGGCACGTAACCCACAAACCAGATATCCCTTTCTGAGGAAGTTGTGCCAGTTTTCCCAGCAGCGGGCCTCCCAATTTGGGCAGCCTTGGCAGTACCGTTGTAAATTACTCCTTGCAGGGCGCTGTTGACGGATGCCGCAGCCCAGGCGTTGAGAACTAATTTTGGTTTGGGCGTGTTGTCAAGCAAGACGTTGCCGCTGCTGTCGGTGACTTGCACGATAAATGTGGTGTCGGAATGCCAGCCGTTGTTGGCGAAGGTAGCAAAAGCTCCGGCCATTTCTAAAGGAGTGAGGTCAACTGCACCCAAGGGTAAAGAAACTACGGGTTCCATGGGACTTCTGATGCCGAGCACCCGGCAAATTTCAATTACTTTATTCAATCCGACTTCTTGGCCGAGCTTGACAGCGGGAATGTTCAGTGATACTTCCAAAGCTCTGCGGATGCTGACGGCACCGGAGAAGCCGCCGCCGTAGTTTTGAGGGTAGTAGTATCCGTCGCCGTCGCGGTAGCCGACGGGGGAGTCGTAGACAACTGAATCGGGGCCGTATTTGCCTGTAGCAAAGGCAGCGTAGTAGATGAAGGGCTTAAAGGAAGATCCGGGCTGGCGGCGTGCTTGAATGGCGCGGTTGAATTCACTCTTTTGGTAATCGACGCCACCAACCATTGCTTTGACGAAGTGGGTGCGGGGATCGACGGCTGCTAGGGCAATTTGACCTTGGTCGCGATCGTAAAAAAGTCCTTGATAGTAAAGTCGATCGTGCCACGCTTTGACGGTTTCTTCGGCGATGCGCTGTAGTTTGAGGTCGATCGTAGTTTGAACGCGCATTCCACCCTTGAGGACGGCATCTCGCCCAAAACGCCGTGTCAACTCCTGGACTACGGCTTGTGTGACGTAAGGAACTTGAGAGCCACCAAAAGAAGTGATTTTGCCCAGCTTAATTTTTTGCGCTCGGGCGCTTGCTTCTTCAGCTATTGTAATCCATTTGAGTTCCCTCATCCGGGTTAAAACGATTTCCTGCCGTTCTTTTGCCAACTTGTAGTTGACAAAAGGACTGTATTCTTCGGGAGCGGAAATTAAGCCGGCCAGCATCGCTGATTCTGCAAGGCTCAAATTCTCGGCTGACTTGTTGAAATAGCTTCTCGAAGCTGTCTCTACGCCGTACAAGTTGTGACCTAAATAGATTTGATTTAGGTACAGTTGCATAATTTGGTCTTTGTTAAGAATTTGCTCCAAGCGGATAGACATTACCGCTTCAGCTATCTTGCGACTAAATTTTGATTGGGGAGATAGAAACAAGTTCTTGACTAGCTGCATCGTCATAGTCGAGCCGCCTTCAACAGTTCTACCTTTCTCTAGGTTGACTATGAGAGCTCGGGCTATCCCGCCGGGGTTGATACCTTTGTGGGTAAAGAAGTTGCTATCTTCGATCGCCAGAACAGCCCGTTTCAGGTTCGGGGAGATTTTTTCAAGGGGTACGACATCCCGGTTAGCTTCATCGTGGATGCTGGCTAGGGGGCGGCCGTTGATGTCATAAATGTGGGTAGTTTCGGTGGGAGAGTAGGTTTGCAAGATGCGAACATCTGGCAAATTGCGGAAGCTGATCGCTAGGCCAACCAGTCCGCCGGCGACTACGGAACTGGCAAGCATGGTCATGCTGAGTATGGTTCCGGCGGTCACTTTGCTGACTGACTGAACAAACTCGAATACAGGGGCTGGGTTTTCCGTATTTTTGCGGACTGCGTTGGTTGACACGTGGATTTCACTTCCTCACTCGATTTGGGGTTTAAGACTTTTAATTTTAGATGGCAAGGCTGGAGGCTGTCAGTTGATCGATTTTAGATTTTAGGTTTTAGATTTTAGATTTTAGATTTACTCCACTGATAAATTTAGGAGTTTGAACCTTAGTCTAAAATTGTGGGATGTCCGCGACTCTTGTCGGGGCTGGTATCCCTTTCTGGATGGGTTTGCTAATAAAAGCTGGTCAGCTTTGAGATTATAGTAGCTTGATAGTTGTGTGTTTATGTGTCAATCAGTGAGTGTAACTAATTCTGCTGCACTTTTGCAAAATATAATGATGGACGATCGCTCTTTTATGATTTCTCCTAACTTTTCTGGAATTTACCGCGGCATCAGCGAGATTTTTCCCGATCGACCTGATTCTAGCAACCCTGACGAAAATCTGGCCCAACTGCTGGAAAAAGTCGATCGACCGTTGCGAGTCAAACTGGGAATCGACGCCACAGGGGCGAACATTCACTTGGGACACAGTATTTGCTTCCGCAAGCTGCGAGCTTTTCAGGATGCAGGCCACACGGCGGTACTGGTCATCGGAGATTTTACCGCAAGAATTGGCGATCCGACTGGGAAGTCGGAGACGCGCGCTCAGTTGACAGCCGAACAAGTGGCGGAAAATGCCAAGACTTATTTAGACCAAGTGCGTCCGATTCTAGATTTTGACACGCCCGGACGTTTGGAAATTCGCTATAACTCCGAGTGGTTGTCAAAATTGGACATGGCGAAGATTTTGGAACTGCTAGGCACGATGACGGTGCAGCAGATGCTCGCTAAAGAGGGATTTGATAACAGGATGCAGCAGGAAAATGCGATTTATTTGCACGAGTTTCTATATCCAGTAATGCAGGGTTACGATTCAGTAGTGTTGGAAGCCGATGTGGAGTTGGGGGGAACTGACCAAAAGTTTAATATTGCGGTGGGAAGAGATTTGCAGCGGCATTTTGGGATGAAACCGCAGTTTGGTTTGCTGATGCCGATTTTGATCGGGACTGACGGCGTGCAAAAGATGTCGAAGTCTTTGGGTAATTATGTAGCTTTGTCGGAAGATCCGCTGACGATGTATTCTAAGTTGGAGAAAATTGCCGATCGCTCGATCGCCCAGTATTTCGAGCTATTGACAGATTTGCCACTTGATGAATTGCCAGAAAATCCGCGCGAAAAACAGAAACTTTTGGCTGTGGATGTGGTAAGTCAGTATTTTGGGAAAGCAGCGGGCGATCGGGCACAACAAGATGCGATCGCGCTAATCAAAGGTGCGGCGGGACAAGCTGATGCTGTGGCGGAGTTTTCTTTAGCAAGCGTGGAGTTTCCGGCCAAGTTGTTTTATATTCTGAGTGCTAGCGGATTGTGTAAAAGCAGTGGCGATGCGCGGAAGTTGATGCAGGGCGGCGGAGTGAAGTTGGAGGGCGATAAAGTTTCGGATGTTAATCTTACCTTTGAATCACCTGCTGATTTATGCGGTAAAGTTTTGCAAGTGGGCAAAAATAAGTTTGTCCGCTTAGTGGATTGAGTTGGGATTTGTTAACCGCCATTGGTGTCAACTTAAGTCTATAACCCTTGATAAATCTCGCTTTGCTCCGAGGCCAGATCCCCCTAAATCCCCCTTAAGAAGGGGGACTTTGAGAATACTCTTGTCCCCCCCTTCTTAAGGGGGGTTAGGGGGGATCTAGACCCGAACCCCAAACAGCAGTCTGTGACTACGTTTGACGTTTTGACACCAATCTACTATGAAGTTCTTACTATGAAAGATACTACGATCGCAGATAAAATTATTGTTCCTTTGGATGTCCCGAGTCAAGAAAGTGCGATCGCCCTGATCGACAAACTGCCCGACGTATCATTCTGGAAAGTCGGTTTAGAGTTATTCGTTAGCTGCGGGCCGGCAATTATCGAGATTCTGAAAGAACGGGAAAAACGGATTTTTCTCGATTTGAAATTTCACGATATTCCGAATACTGTGGCGGGTGCTTGTCGTGCTGCTGCTAAATACAATGTAGATTTATTGACCATCCATTCTACTTGTGGTAAAGATGCTTTGAAAGCGGCACAGTCAGCTTTGGTAGAAGGGGCGGCGGCGGTTGAGAAACCGACTCCTAAATTGATTGCAATTACGCTGTTAACGAGTTTGAATTCGCGACAGTTGGCTTTCGAGTTAAAGATACCTTTAGAGTTGCCGGAATATGCTTTGCACATGGCATTGTTAGCTAAGGAAACAGGTTTAGCTGGTGCTGTTTGTTCTCCCCAAGAAGCGGAACAGTTAAGAATGAGTTGCGGGGATGATTTTTTGTTGGTTTGTCCGGGGGTTCGTCCAAAATGGGCTGATGGAGGCGATCAAAGGCGATCGATGACTCCGAAGGCTGCTTTAAAAGCTGGTGCTGATTATCTGGTGATTGGGCGGCCGATTACGGCTTCCGACGATCCGGTGGCGGCTTTTGCGCGGATTTGTGAAGAGATTGGATAAACAGAATCGATGAACACAGATCAACTTCCATCCGCGTTCATCTGTGTTTATCTGCTAACATCTGCGGTTGCAAGTCCGACTTTGGCTGCTAATTTTGTCACAAATGGCGATCGCAGTATAAACGCAAGTCGGTACAGTTTGTTAGCGCGATCGCCCTGTCCGGCTGATTTGGAAGCTTTAGTCGATCGCCTGTTGCAGGATTTGCCGAGTTATGCTAACCGGGTAATTGTGCGATCGGGCTTTGCTCCTAACAATTCTAGGGCGATCGGTGACGTGCAGCGTCAAATAATTTTAGCAGGTCGCCCGGAGTTTGAACCGCTACCTTTAAATTTTGCAGAAGCACTTCCCGAAAATGCCAGTCAAGTTTTTATTACTACTTTGGAACTGCAATATCGCGGAGGAAAGCGAGTCGAGATTCAGCAATATCACTGGCTGTTTTTAGCTAAAACAGAGAAGGGCTGGGAATTAGTAAAAATTGTTTCTAGGTTTGGTACAGTGGCGGATGTTAGTCCGTTGTCGCCGGCAGAAAACGAAAAAAGCGCAATTGCTGAGGCGATTCGTTTGTGGTTGCGAGATTGTTATGCAAAATGAGAAAGTATCAAGGGTTGAGAAGTTCATACACCAACACATACAACTCGAAAACCACAGTCATGATAGTCAAATTCCGGCGTATTGAAAAAGCGAAAAGCAGAACGGCAATTCCTCGGATGGTAAAGCCACGACCCCCCGCGCAGCACCCTTGCTATTTTATTATTTTGAGATTTTACTAATAATTCAATAGAATTTTGATAGCGATTATCATTACATTTTTCATCCCAGGCGCTACCATCAGTTGGTGCTCCGTAATAGCTACCGTGCCAGGGGTCAACGCACCACTCCCAGACGTTCCCGTGCATATCATATAAACCAAAAGCATTGGGAGAAAAACTGCCTGCATCTGTAGTTTGTTCTCGATACTGACTTTTTGGTGAATTATTGTAAGAGTAATTACCGTTATAGTTAACAATATCTGTAGTAATTGTTTCACCAAAATAGAACGGTGCAGTCGTACCAGCACGACAAGCATATTCCCATTCTGCCTCAGTGGGCAAGCGATAATTGCGTCCAGTATGTTTAGATAACCTAGCACAAAATTCCACCGCCTCATACCAAGAGACATTTTCTACTGGTAGGTTATTGCCTTTGAATTTAGAGGGGTCTGGGTTGAGATGATATTGAATTTGTGGCAATTTAGCAACGGCTTTCCACTGTGCTTGTACGATCGCATATTTTCCGAAAAGGAAAGGTTGAATTGTGACAGGATGTTGAGGTTTTTCTTTATATTGGCTTTCTGCTTCAATGTCTGGCGCACCCATTGTGAAGGTTCCACTGGGAATTCCTATCATTTCTAACTGCACGCCATTTTCCAAGTCTTCAGTAAAGGATTTGAAGTAAGAGGCTTTTGGTTTAAATTTAGCTGATATTTTATTAGCTGCTGCTGAAGAATGAACGGGTTTTGCTGGCGGTAGTGGTGCTAATATTTGATTGGGTAATACTGAGATTGAATCAAGAGCTTGCAATACTTCTCCTGCTGATTGATAGCGCGCACCAACTGGAAATAGTATCATTTTATCTAAAATTTTTGCCAAGTCCTTGTTGAGATGAACTGTCTTGTTTTTCCAGTTCCATTGCATTTGCATCGGATCGAAAAGTTCATCAAACAAAATTCCATTTATCTCTTTCAGGAAACATCCGGTTAATAACCGAATGCAAGTTACACCAAGACTGTACAAGTCACTCGCTGGAAAAACATGACCTTGCATTTGTTCCGGTGCCGCATAACCAGGAGTGCCAGTTACAGTTCCCACTTTAGTCAAAACACTACCGCTCAATTCCTTGGCAACTCCAAAGTCAATCAATACTAAAGAACCGTGAGAATTTCTAATGATGTTTTCCGGCTTAATGTCTCGGTGAATTACCTTTTGGTTGTGAACAAAATCTAATATCGGTAGCAATTCATTCAGTAATTGTTTAATTTGTTTTTCGCTAAACTTTCCCTGCTGCTCTAATTCTTTTAATAAATCCTCACCGTCTATAAATTCTTGTACTAGATAGAAGCGTTTATTTTGTTCAAAAAATGCCAATAGATCGGGGATTTGAGGATGTTTGCCTAAATCTCGCAGTCTGACTGCTTCTTGTTTGAATAACTGCGTCGCTTTCTGGATGGCGGCATTCCCTTGTAGTTGCGGGAGAAATTGTTTGATTACACAAATTGTATCGAGTCGATGTTCGTCTACGGCTTTGAATGTACGGCCGAAAGCTCCTTCGGAAATGTATTTTACTGCACGGTATCTGTCTCCGAGTAGCAGTTTGTTTCCGCATTTTTGGCAGAATTGGGTGATGGGTGGGTTGGGATGGAGGCAGTCGGGATTAAGGCATTGACTCATAATTTTTTTTGGTTTAATATTTTTAGATTAACATAATTTACCTATTTTAATACCAGTTGCCAACAAGCTACTGTTTGACGATTAGACCCTCGATCCCCCCTAGCCCCCCTTAATAAGGGGGGGACAAGAGTGAACATCAAAGTCCCCCTTTTTAAGGGGGATTTAGGGGGATCGAGACTCTGGTAAAAGCGAGATTTATCATGCTCTCTTTAACTTACTGCTTTAAATTCATCCAATTTAGCTTTTACTGCCTGCATATCTTGCCACATAAACCATTTTGGTGTTTCCGGTTCGCGGGAGGGATTTCGCAACAAGTATGATGGGTGAAAAATTGGCATACACAAACGTCCTTCCCATTCAATCCATTGACCTCGAATTTTACTAATTGGTCGCTTGTCGCTTAACAAACCTTTTAGGGCTGTAGCACCAGTTAATAAAATGATTTTGGGGTCTAAGATGCGAATTTGTTCGAGCAAGTATGGTTTGCAAGCTTCGATTTCTTTTGCTGTGGGAGGGCGGTTGTTGGGAGGGCGACATTTGATGACGTTGGCTATGAATGCGTCGGTTTCTGTGCTCAATTCTACGGATTCTAAAATCTTATCTAACAGTTTGCCCGATCGCCCTACGAAGGGTAATCCGGTTTCATCTTCATTTTGTCCGGGCGCTTCTCCCACAATCAAAATCGAGGCTTGAGGATTGCCGCGCCCGATGACGGCGTGAGTGCGGGTATTTCCCAATTCGCAGCGGTGACAGCGGTTGCAGTGTTCGCCGATTTGTTCCATGTTTTGATAGGTGCCGGCGGGAATGGGAATTTTGGCATTTGCTGGTATTGAGTCGTTTTGGAAAGCAGCACTTTGATTGCTGTCAAAAAGGCTGAGTTGCAAGTCGCTGGACATATGTTTAAACAGTTGATAGTTGACAGTTGACAGTTGATAGTTGATAGTTGATAGTTGATAGTTGACAGTTGATAGTTGATAGTTGATAGTTGACAGCGAAAATCCGATCTAGGTTTTTGCTCTAATTGTGCACCGTCAATTGTCCGCTGTTAAAGATAGAGGGGATTTTGGGGAAGCTAGAGTTATAGTTTAGATCGGGTTTGCTCGTACAGGCAAAAATATGTTCTCTAACCCGTTTTTTGACGATCGCGCCGATGCAGGCGAAAAACTGGCCGAGGCAGTTGCAGGCGAGCTCGGCAAGTTGAATTTAACAACACAGGATACTATTAAACCGATTGTTTACGCCTTGCCGCGCGGGGGTTTGCCGGTTGCTGTACCGATTGCGCGCCGCTTGGGCTGTGCTTTGGATGTGGTTGTCGCCAAGAAAATTACTCGCCCAGATAATTTGGAATTGGCGATCGGGGCTGCAACTGCTGACGGCCAGGTTCTCTGGCAAAAGCAAAATCAGCAAAATTTACGCTTGCAAAAATCAGCACTCCAGCAGGCTGAAAATAGCGCTCAATCTCTGTTGGCAGATTTGGCTTCGGGACGGCCCAATGTCAGCGCAGCGGGGTCTTTGGCGATTTTAGTGGACGATGGGATTGCGACGGGGATGACGGTGGCTGTGGCGGCGCAGGCTTTGCAGTCGCAGCAACCGATGGCTTTGTGGATTTGCGCGCCCGTCGCCCCGCCAGAGTTGATGGGATTTTTGGCGCAAATGAGCGATAAGTCGATTATTCTGGAGACTCCTCACCCTTTTTACAGTGTTAGCCGCTTTTACGCCCAGTTTCCGCAGGTGGAGACGGCGGAGGCTTTGGTGTGTTTGCAGCGACAGATTGAATGGCGATCGTAGGTTAAGCTGGAAGGCTACATCCAAAAGCTCGATCGTTAAAACATGAGAAGTTGGGAATATTGGTTGAACACTGTGATTCTGTCTAGCCAGCAAAATCCGCCTCGGTTTGTTGAGTTGGTGATGTTGACTTTGGCGATGATTTTTCTCGGGCTGTGGAGTGTAACGTTGCAGTGGCAGTATTTAACGCTGTCTTTGAGTTATATCATTGGTTCCTCTTTCTCAATTTTGGTGCGGGAATATATCGGGCCGCGGCCTCAATTTCAGTGGACTCATTTCACTGCTTTGTTGTTGTTAATTATCAGTTTTTATAGTTTTGCTGAATTGATTAGATAGTTGAGGGATTTTGAAGGAATCACAGGCGGGACGCCTGTTCCACCACAGAATCACCACCACAGAATAACAGGCGAGACGCCTGTTCCACCGCAGACTACAGGCGGGAGGATTATCCTAGACTCTAATGGGATTGATGCAAAATTAGGCGATTTCCGGCGGGATCGAAGGCATAGATTTCTAAACCGTGTGAGGCTTTGATAATTTCTCCGGCGGGGGGATATCCTAAGGCCCAGATTCGGGCGATCGCAGTTTCGATATTGCTGACTTCCAAACACAAACTCATGCCTGTTTTGGCTCGATTTGCAAATTCCGATTTGTGGGAATCTTTCGGTTTGAATATGCCGAGTCTCAGGCCGGGGAGTTGAAATTCAGCATAATTATTGGGAATGTAAGGGTTTGGTTCTAGGTCGAGAAATTTGGTGTAAAATTTAACGAGAACTTCTTTGTCAAGGTCTGCTAAAGTCACGAAGGCTGCGCTGTATTGGAAACTCATATAAATGGGTAATGGGTAATTGGTAATTGGAGATTGGGGGAATTGGCAATGGGAAAATCGCTTTACCTATGCAATAGATTCCCCTTCTCAAGTCTTTCGATTACCCAACTTTCAACATCTTCTTCTTGAAGAACCTTTGCACCAAGTTCTGAGTACGTCGAGGTAGCTTGCTGATAATTTTGCTGAGATTCTTGATAGTTATCAGCGTCTTTTTTTGGCGGTAGTGCCATGATTGCAATAGGAAAATTAGGTTGACACTGTTTTACATCAGTAATCATCCAAAACAGAGATTTTTGCAGGTGTTCCGGTATCTTCACCTCAAATGATACACCGTGTGCTGCCAAGTAAGGTTGCCCATTAGCAACAACTGCATCAAACTTGTGAGAGTCTCGACTACCCTGCACGGAATAACTTGTTTTTAGGAGTTCTTTAGCATCATTTTTCACGTACTTTTGAAAAACATTTCTAAATTTAGAAGTGGTCAATCTTGCAGCATCTTGGCGGTCACGTCGATGCGGCTTTTGGGAATTCAAATCTACCAAAAAATTACTAGCAATATCTTCTAGTAAACTATCGACATCTGCTAAGGAGCCACGAGGTTCTGTCCACTGAATACTATTGAGCCAATCCTGGGCAATTTTATTTAAACGTTCCTGATAAGGAGCATTTGGGTTATCCCCAGGAAAAATCAATCCACAGTCAGCAGCTTGGGACATTCGCTGAGCAAACTCTTTCAAGAAAGTAACATCTTCCATGCCAAAATGCCGCACCCGCTCCCAGTTTGTGAGAAACTGAACGCGCACCTGTTCTTCGTTAAAAGCAACAACGCCAATATTAATCCGTTCGTTAGCAATTGGATTGGGAACGTATTGAACGATACTATACTTGCTTGCCATTGTTTCCGCCTTTTTGTCTGACAGTGGCTATAAGAGCGCCAGTAAATCCTGTCTTCTTTTAACAAGATACTCTACCATGGTAACACGCTCGTCAATTGTAAATCCCCATTCCCTGGGCGGAGCAGCCACAGCTTGAATAATGCTTTCTTCGCTGACAGCATCGAGAAGCATAAGTCCCTGGCTAATCTCCTCTGGCTTTAGTTGACATTTAGAAACAAGGTGGGGGTTTATCTCAGCATTAGCAGCTTCGAGCAAGTCGCGCTGGTTCCACTTTGGGCCGCCTGGAAAGAAATGACCGTGGTCTACAGAGTAAACTAAATTGGGACGAAAATTTTGATAGATGAATTGACAGTCATTAGCATATACCCATCCGTACAGCAAAATCAGCAAAGCAAACCTTTCGCGGTTTTCGGGCTGGTTTGTGTGCTTGATTTCTTCTCTTTCGGCAGAACATTTAGGGATGTAAAGCGTAGCATGAGCCGTTCCAGGAGTAAGATAAGAAAATCTAGAATCTTCAGCAATTAGTTCCTCATAAATTTCAACAATACAAGGTTCTCCCACAGGTGCTCCGATTGCGATACCGAGTCTTGCTACCACCTGATCGTTGACGATTTGACGCCCTGCTTGTTGCCCCTTGATGACATATTCCCGCTTATCAATGCCCCGTGCTAAAACTGGACGTGCGGCAGAAGCCCACCCTGAATGAAAGGTAATGATAATTATCGGATCTTCAGCTCGATCGATTCCGGCTTCTAAACAATCTTTCCACCTTTTTCTTCTCTCTTGCTTAGTCTCTGCACTATCGCTCACAATAATTTTGCAGTCATAAATTTGCTGGAAAATTATACATTATCACTTTAGATAGCAAGACTCAACGATTTTTTTTCTCGTGCTGCGAAGGAGACAAAGGAAGAGGAAAGCAAGAGTTCGCGAAAAATTCGGCAAGGATTGCTACACATTCTTAAAATCCGCCAATTCGTCCAACTATTTTGATTTTACCTTGTTCGTCGCTTTTGAGAATCACAGCTTCGCCGCTTTGGGGAACAATATTTGTAATTGCTGTAATATTTACTTGATGAGTTACCATAATAATAGCGCCTTTAGTGTTGCGGTTGTCAACAATCAATTTGCGGATTGTCGCTGTTTGTCGGGCTTCTTTGCTGCTGTCGCTAAAGAACGAGTTGAGTGTTCTTAATGGCTCGACTTTACCTAAATTTATTAGTTTTGCTGTTTCCAAACACCGACACCACTGACTCGATAAAACTCTGGCAATTTTGATGTTGCGGTTGCGAAATTCGGCTCCAATTTGCTGGGCTTGGGTTCTTCCCTGGGCTGATAAGTTGCGCTGGGTGGAACAGTCGCCCAATTTAAAGTTAGCAGGATCTCCGGTTCCAGGGGCGATCGCGTGTCGCATTGCCACCACCAACCCTGTCTCGCCCCGCTGCAACAGTTGCCATCCCGCTTGAGTCTGGGCGTTGGTTGCTGCGTCAGAAGTTGTAGTTGCATTGATTATGCCGATCGACAATACTAAAGCTAGCGAGCCCAAAAACCATTGACCGTTGAGGTGAATCCGCACAGCCATTGTTCCAGAACCTAGAAATTATCTTATCATATTGTAATACAACAAATATTTCTCTATGGAACTCACCAACTTTATTGCTCTGTCTGTCATTGTTGTGGCTGCCCTGGGGATTGGCATGGGAACAATGACTTGGGCTTACTCCGGTAAGGGCAGCATTTCGGTACTGTTTAAAGAACCTATTTTAAACTCGCCAGAATTTCCCGATACTGACAGCGGTAGGAAAGCTGCGGCTTATTTCCAAGCTGGAATTGAGGCTTATCAGTCGGGAAATTACCGCAAAGCTGAAGATAAATTTACTAGCGCCATACAAGAGGTTTCAACGGCAGAGGCTTACCACAATCGCGGTTTGATTTTTGCGAATTTGCGATCGGATGGTGAGGCTGTTGCAGATTTGATCCGTGCTAGCGAATTATACCAAGAGCAGGGTAATGGAAGTGCGATCGACAGCATCAAACAAAACCTGGAAGCGTTGAAGCAGCGCAAGTTAGAACGGGAGAAGCAAAAATAAATCAAAAAATAATAACGAAATTCCCGGCTTTTTTAAGAAGTCGGGAATCAGAGAGGGCAAGCTGAATTTACGTTTGCTGCCAATCAAATTTAAATATTAGTTATGATTTTAAAATAGTCTTGTATCTTCGATTCTGTCAATTTGAGCAATCAACATTTCTCGGCTACAAGCAACGTGTCGATAATTAGTAATTGGATCGTAAGCTTCCCATTCTTGAGTTACTTCGCGGTCTTGCCACATAAACCATTCGCGGTAAATTTCGCCTTCATCAATATCGCCGCATACAGCCAGCCAATCATCTCCTCCCAAACTGCTGTAATCTCCTCCCACTAAGTCGATCCAAGCAGCAGCGATACAATAGTCCATGTTACTGTGAGAATTCATCCCATGATTGTTGGAATTAATTTTTTGAGAGTGTACGGAAGTTTCGGGGAAGCAAAGAGTAGATTTCATATGTATTTCCTGAATGTCATGTTGTTACTTTAGAAAAAATCCCTGAGTCATGGTGTTCGCCAAATGCCACTATCCGTACCTTCACACTTTTTCGCTCGATCGCGGATGACGGGCGATCGCACTCAAACGTTTGTCCTGTATAACTTGAGAGTGTGTTTCTGCGTACAAGCAACAGACGCTAAATTCAGCCAATTCGCCAACTGGCACAAGGGCGAAGCTGGAACCCATAGTTAGGAATCACGGACTAAGGTTATACTTGCTGAGGGGGTTAGTTTCAGTACAGTTTGCAAAGTCGATCGATAATTAATCAGGTCAATATGCTAGAGCTTCACTGCCATACAACTTACTCCGACGGTACTCTCACCCCCAGCCAACTCGTAGCAGCCGCCGCTGCCTCAGGAGTTAGGGCTTTAGCCATCACGGATCACGATACGATGTCGGGTTGGGACGAAGCCTTCGCCGCCGCTAGCTTGTACAATCTAGAAATAGTACCAGGGCTAGAACTCAGTACGGTACATAACGGTCGATCGCTGCATATTTTAGGTTTTTATCCCGATGCAAATAAGCTGCGAGATCCTTTGAAAGCGCGCCTGGAAGGACGGTTTCGGCGATCGCAGGAAATGGTAGAAAAACTAGCAGCAATGGGATACGCGATCGAACTGCCAACAACATCCCCAGGAATGGCACCGGGAAGGCCTCACATTGCTAGCGCGCTGGTAAAAGCTGGCCACGCAAAATCATCGCGGGAAGCCTTCGATAGGTGGCTGGGAGACAACGGCCCGGCTTACGTGCATTACGAGAAATTCTCGATCGCAGAAGGCATCGATTTACTCAAGAGTTGCGGCGCAGTACCAGTCTGGGCTCACCCTTATTTGTTTCGCGGCGGCGCTGTTGAGGAAGTCTTGAAAGAATTAGTAGATGCTGGTTTAATGGGAGTTGAAGTATACCATCCCAGCCACAGTTCCAGCCAAATTCATAAGTTAAAACAATTGTGCCTCGATCGCGGTTTGCTGATGACAGGTGGCAGCGATTATCACGGCCCCGAAGTAGAAAGAAATGAAAGGAAAGGTGTTGAAACTACTCACTTGAATATGCTGCATATACCGTTAGAATTGCTCGAACCGATTAAAGTTGCAGCGGCGAGTTTAAAATAGTTTGTAACTTTTTGGGCGGGCTAGAAGCCCACCCCACAATAATTTGAGTATAACTGTAGGGTGCGTGACTCAGTTTTTATCAGAGTAAATCTGAATAATCAAGTCATTCTGACGCACCCTACTACTGCGGTTTCTGTATCAATAAAATATTGGGCAAAAACTCTACTGAAAACCAATAAAAATCAAAATCAACATAAATTAATGTGAAGTTAGCGAGCAACTTCTGTTGAGCTAATGTTAGGGTGGTAGTAGCGTTCAACTACTCAATGGAGCTGATTATGAGTACAGAAGACAGAGCAAAGGCGATCGGCAAAAACGTAGAAGGCAAAGCTCAGGAAATTTTCGGTAACATCACGGGCAATAAAAAAGACCAGGCAGAAGGCAAAGCGAAACAAGCGGAATCCGCCGCCCGCCACGCAGCAGAAGATGTGAAAGATGCGGTAAAAAATCTGACGGATAAGGCCAAAAGGGCGATCGACAAATTGTAAGCTGTCGGGCATCTAGATTGTATTTTTGGGGCGGGCTTCCCGCCCGCCCCAAAAGATTTTAATCAAAATTAAATCTAAGATTTAGAGGCGTCTGGGCAGATAAAATATTAAAGCTATTCCTTATTAAGAGGTATGAATGGATTCTATTAGAGTGGAAAGATTACGCTGTCTGGCTGACACTGGCTATATTGAGTTAAAGCCTATAACTGTTCTTCTTGGGCAAAACAGTTCAGGTAAGAGTAGTTTTCTGCGTATTCTTCCTCTATTGAAACAAAGCCTAGAATCTAGAACAACTGGGCCAATACTTTGGTCAGGTCGCCTAGTTGACTTCGGTAATTTTGAGGATGCTCATCAAACAGGAGCAGAAGATAATATTGAATTTTCTTTTAACTTCAAGCTCGAATCAAGACAGTTTCCCTCTGCTAGAGATTTTTCTTACTTTCTTTTTTCGGGAGAAGCAAAGATTTTAAACACTTGTGATATAACGTTAACTCTCCAAGTCTCAGAAAATAAAAAGAAAGAAACAACAAGAACAAGTAGAATCTTTTTGCAGCTTGAAGATTCAAAAATCCAATTATCTTTTGGTGAGGATGATTCTCTAACGGACTTTTTCGTAAATTCATTTAACGTTTTAAATTTGGGTAATAAATATGTTACTAGAAAATTTGACAGGAGTCTGATTCTGCCAACTATTACTGAAAGTGAGCAAAAAAAAGAATATGAATTTGAAAAATCATCCTCACTATCTCCTGGTTTTGTAAGATATCGTTCTCGCTTCAGAGCTTTATTTCAAGCTTTGATAGACAAAACCAAAGAGACGGCTCATCATGCAACTAAGTTAGAGACTATTATTCAAATGGCACTCTCTTTTGGTCTCGGCAACTCAGAAAATATGTTAAAAGATATTCAAGAAAATAATATTGCTGGCAAATCTTGGAAGAATAAAACTAAGAATTGGACAGTTGAGACAAAAGATTTTAAAGATTTAAGGGATCTGATTATCGCAAATGCGATACCTTTTATTCTTGAAAAATGTGATGATACACTAGCGAACTTCTCAAAGAATATTAGCTATATTGGGCCAGTACGAGCTACAGCAGAGCGTTATTACCGAACTCAAGATTTAGCTGTTGATGAAGTGGATTACCAAGGTAATAATCTTGCAATGTTTTTACGCAATCTAACTGATTCAGAAATGAAAAACTTTTCTACCTGGACTTTAGATAATTTTGGATTTAAGCCATCAATTAAATCTAGCCTTGGTCACATTTCAGTAAAAATTCGTTCTAAAAATTCTGATAAATACCTGAATGTTGCTGATACTGGATTTGGTTTTTCTCAAATTCTTCCTGTTATTACTCAATTATGGTTACTAAGTTCATTTCGTCGAGTAAACCGAGGAACAATAACCTACGCTATTGAGCAACCTGAGTTACATCTTCATCCCCGTCTGCAAGGAACTTTAACAGATGCATTGGTTAAGTCAATCAAAGCAGCTAAGGAGAAGAAGATTCAGCTACGTTTAATGATTGAAACCCATAGTGAAGTATTGGTAAATCGCCTCGGACAATTAGTTTCCGAAGGTAAAATTTCTCCTGATGAAATCAACATTGTTTTATTTGAGCCATGCGATAAACCAGGAGAAGTAAGAATAAGAAACTCTCAATTCAATTCAGATGGGTATCTTTTAAACTGGCCGCTAGATTTTTTCGAGATGGAACTTGTATAAATGCTAATTTTGATTGATAGCTCTGTAGTAGATAAGGGAGATGAAAATACTTGGGACGATGAGACTGTTTTGGCTTTAGAAAATCTTGCATCTGCCCGTCGGGAAGGTAAGCATATAGTAATGGCTAAGAGAGAAACTTTTAAAAAAATTGCTCAATGCTCTCGTTTATCTCAATTTGCTAGAAATATTTACCATAAGTTATACAACCAATCTACACAATTTCAATCCTATCTTTCGGCGGTAACAAGATATATTGAAATTGTTAATCCTTGTTATGAACCAGCAGTGATTTCTGATTCAGGTAAGCAAATTATTAAAGTTGGCCCACGTTTTTTTAATGATTCAGAGTCTGTACAGAAAACCATACTCTTGTGTGAAAATAGTGATGATGCTGTTTTATACGAAATTATAGCAAAAGTTTATCTTATATGGAAAAAGATGAATGTAAAAATAGTATGCGAACCTAGAGGTGGTGGTGGTAATACAATTTCTAGTGAGTATATTAATATTCAAAAATTTAAAAAACGCTTTTGCCTTTGTATTGTAGATAGCGATAAAATTGCTCCTGATGGAAATCTAGGCTCGACGGCATCTCGCCTCCAAGCTTTGAGCGATTCTACTTGTATAAATACGGAAAATTTTATTCTTGATTGCCGTGAAGTTGAAAACTTAATACCTAATTCAATTTTATCTGAACTGTGTTCCAAAAATCAGGAAAGACTCAAAGCATTAAAAATTTTTGAAGATATTAGTAGTAGTGCAGTCGATATTAGGTATTTTTTAGATATAAAAAAAGGAACTAGAATGAAGGAAGTTATTCAATCAAGTAACCCTAATATTAAGTCTTTTTGGGAAGTAAAGATTTCTATGAGTCCCCATATATTAAGTTGTATAGATAATTGGTGTCAAGTTAACTGGCAATGCAGTAGTAGTGGAGAATGTCAATGTAAAATCTCACTGGGATTTGGAGAAAGTACGCTCAGCAATACCGTTGAATATCTTAAACAAAAAAGTCCTCATGAGATTGCCAGAATAATTGATAAGTCCATGGTTTCTGATTGGGAAAAGATGGGACAGGTTGTGATGAACTGGTGCATTGCTGAAAGTCCTATTCGTGCTTGATACTTTGCTATTACTTGTTTATTTATAAAGGCGAAGCGCCTAAATCTGCGGTTAAAAATCCGGTTCCGCAGCTAAAAGTTCGATCGCCAAATCCATCTTATCCTTCCCCCGCGCCAGAAAACCTTCGCACTCCTGCAAACACTCCACAGCCACCGCAAACTGCTCAAAAACCTCCTCTAGAGGCAACTCTCCCGACTCCACTCGATCGATAATCGCCTCAATGCGATCGACCGTTTCCTCATAATTCCAGCCAGACTGACGCAACTGCGAGTTAACCATAACATTTATTCTGCATCCAAAACTTCCACAATCTTAACCTTCAGCACACCGCGACTCAACCTCACCGTCAACTCCTCGCCCAATTCCAAACCCTCAGTTTGGCGGACAATCGTACCGTCACCTTGGATTACCGCCGCATAACCCCTTTCCAAAACCGCCGCCGGATTTAGCGCCGCTAACTTTTCTTGCAATATCTCCAGTTTACCAGTTGCTTGCCGCAAAGTTCGCGATGTCGCAGGCAACCGTTTTAAGCGATTTTGTAGCTGTTGCAAATGCTGTTCTTCTTGCTGAAATCTTGCCCGCACAACACTTGCTAAATTCAGCATTCTCTGCCTGTGTTCCCAGTAAATATCTGCCAAAATTGGTACGGCTTGAGTAGCGGCCGCCGTCGGAGTATGCGCTCGTTTATCTGCTACTAAATCTGCCAGAGATTCGTCTCTTTCGTGGCCGATGCCTGTAATAATTGGGATTGTGCAATTCGCGATCGCCCTGACGACTCTTTCATCGTTAAAACAAGCCAAATCCTCCGCAGAACCGCCGCCCCGCCCTAAAATTATGACATCCGCCCTACCGTCCAATTCTACACGGGCGATCGCCCTAACAATCGCAGCAGCAGCCAAATCCCCCTGCACCAAAGTGGGCGACAGCAACACCTGCAAACCCGGATATCTCTGTGCTAACGTGCGCTGAATATCCCCCCACGCAGCGCCAGTATCCGATGTCACCACCGCCACAATCTGCGGGTGTGCGGGAATCGGGCGCTTTCTGGCGCGATCGAAGAAACCCTCAGCTTCCAAGCGCGATCGCAATTGCTGCAACCGCAAAGCCTCCAATCCTTCGCCACCCGGTAGCGATTTGGAAACAATCAACTTGTAATCCCCGCGAGGTTCGTAAACCTGAATGCTTCCGAAAACCAGCAATTGCTCGCCTTTTACGGGCATTCGTCGCAAGTTTTGCTGTTGATAAGTCCACACCACGCAGGTAATCGCAGCGCTTGTGTCGGGATCGCGTAGAGTGAAATAACAGCCGCTGGAATGCCGCGAAACGTTGGACACCTCGCCCGTTAGCCAAATCGATCGCAGGTGGCGATCGCCCTCCAGCAATTCTTTCAGGTATGATGTTAGTCCGCCCACCGATAACGTTGTGTCAGGGAAAATTGAATTCATTAAACAATTGTAGATTTGAGATTTGAGATTTGAGATTTAGGCTACTATATCTAAGGTATTTATTTGTAGGTCTATCCTCTGCGAGGGCTTCTCTACCGGCGAAGGTAAATTAACAGCAAACAAACTAATGATATCAGATGTCATGACTTCGATGAATGTGCTGCGCCAAGAGGCTGCGGCGATCGGCATTACTGATGCCGAAGCCAGAAAATATGGCGATCTCAGACATAAAAGAACTTGGTCTTTGGCGATCGAACATCACCTCTCGATGCAAGATTTTGCCGATCGCGAAGCCCTCGAAGAAGATCGCACAGCATCCGATTCTGACAGCGCACTCAGCCGCTCTCAGACTGAAGAGTCGAAAGACTACGGCATTCAGCTAACGGCGAACCTGGGTGAATCTGGAGTCAAAACAGATAACAAAACAGCATCTGGGGCTTCGTTGCAACAGCCAGGAATGGCGATCCTCTTCGAGGGCTTCGCTAACGGGCGATCGCCCAACAATTCCGATTACCGCACCAACCCAAACAGAGGTTTTAAACAAGTAGTTCAAAACCACATTAAAGCATTGACAATTGCCTCAGCATCCCGCACAATTCAGCTAAATTCACAACTCAACAATTGGGTTTGTCCCGAGTGCAGCCCCGAGGGCGAATCGGGTTGTCACCTGTGCGCCGGAGAAGGCAATGTCAGCGACATTGCAGCTATTGGCTGGACACTAGCTTATATGGAAATGTTGGGATGTTCTGCTCGCGAAATAGAACCGCTCAGGAAATTTTCGCCTGCGTCCGAAACTCTAGAATTGAATTTAAAATCTTGTGTTGCTATCAAGAAAAGTACCGAAGTTTTAGCGCGTACAGAAAAATGGGTAATTCAGTTGACAGTTGACAGTTGACAGTTGACAGTTGACAGTTGGCTTGGAATTAAGAGGATTGGATTAATGAATAGTCTGATTTTAATTTCTACCTACAATGGTTCCGGCTTTAAACCAAGTCTTGCTGGTAGTTGGCAATTCGTAATTGGTAATATCACATCATCATCCCCTCATTTCCGGTCGCTGACAAACAACACGGATTCTAGTTTTTTTAAAGCAACTTCTAAATCGTCGTTGACAACTTGGAAGTCGAATTCGCCCGCAGCTTCAATCTCCTCTTTAGCCCGCAGCAACCGACGGGCGATCGCAATTTCGGAATCTTGACCCCGACTCCGCAGCCTGCGCTCCAATTCTTCCCAAGAAGGAGGTAAAATAAAAATTCGCAAAGCTTCAGAAAACTTATTTCTAATTTGCCTTGCTCCTTCGAGTTCAATTTCCAGGATTACCCATTTTCCCTCGCCGATTCCCTGTTTGAGAGCAAAAAATGGAGTACCGTAAAAATTGCCAGCAAACTCAGCCCATTCAGCCAATTCGCCAGCCTCAACCATTTCCTCAAAACGGCTGCGGCTGACAAAATAGTAGTGTTGTCCCTCAATTTCTCCCTCGCGGGGCTTACGAGTTGTCACCGATACCGAAAGATATAATTCGGGATGGCGGTTGAGGAGCGATCGCACTAGGGTGCCTTTCCCCACACCGCTAGGCCCCGTCAGAACAATTAATTTACCGGATTTCATTTTTAGAAGAGAAACGTGTCACAATTTGAGTTTTCGCTTACTCTAGACTGTAAGTGCTCAAATTGCAACCAACAAACCTCAATCATCCCGACCTTGACCGTCTTTGCCGATCGCAAAACGATTAGCAACCGTTTCCGGCTGAATCGCCGAGAGGATAACGTGACTCGAATCAGTAATAATTACCGCCCTCGTGCGGCGGCCGTAAGTAGCATCAACCAGTTGTCCGCGCTCCCGCGCATCAGTAATTATACGCTTAATTGGCGCTGACTCGGGACTGACAATGGCAATCACTCGGTTAGCCGACACAATATTACCAAAGCCGATATTAATTAATTGAATATCCATGAATATCTCAATCTATAGGTGAACAAGTAACTATCAATCCTTACTTATTATCATATATAAATACATTTTTTCTGGCAAGTTAAAATTATTCATAACAAAAAGTTTTAAATTTTCACCTTCATTTTTTGCTCTTTTTTGAAGCAGAGTCTGCCAATCTTTATCAAAACTTTAAAAAACTACCGCTGGTGACCGCTGGATGTTAAAGATTCGGTAAAATTCTCAATTTTTCGTTGCGAATAAAAGCTTTAGCTGTATGGAGAAAACCGCCAGTAAATGTTGCGAAATATAAAGGAAGTTTCAGGTGGAGGGAAAGTTAAGTACCATCACTGATTAATGATAGAAAATATTCACGAAAGGCAGTTTATACTGACAGTATTGAGATTGATGCTGCTTTGATGGGCCTTCAAGCTAATCCAAAAGCTGCTGGCGATTACCTACGGGATAGCCACGTGGCGCATACATCATCCCCAATTTTTCACAAAAAGATTGGGGATGATGTGCCAAACTACAGATGTTTGTTGCATGATGTTCTACAAAAAAAATGTTTCGTAGTGAGGACTTTAGTCCTATTAATACCAATTTAAAAGTGTTACTATAACCCTTCGATATTGTTCTTATAAAATTAGGTACGTTGTTGGGCTTTAGCCCTCTTTAGAAGTATAGATAAAGGAGGCTCAAGCCCAACAACGTACCTTTATTTATTAATATGAAAGTTGCGTCTAATACGCCATCCGAACTTTAAGGGATTAGGGATTAGGGGGAATCTACCTTAAGTGAACTGTATTGGATTATATGTAAATAAAAATTATAGGACTAAAGTCCTCACTACAAACTTTTTAATCCCGCTTTTTAGCGGGATTAATGCAGATAAATTTACCTGCATTAATCCTCAATTATTGGACAGTTTGTTAAGCCGCAACTAAACCGCTGTGTCTCAACAAAGCTTTAGTGCTCGGTTCGCGTCCTCGGAATGTTTTAAACACTTCCATCGGGTGCAAACTGCCGCCCAATCCTAACACTGTATCTCGGAAGAGTTTACCTGTAGAGGCGATCGCACTTTCATCTTCCAAACCCGCCTCCTCAAACGCCGCAAAAGCATCAGCACTAAGGACTTCCGCCCATTTATAGCTGTAATAGCCCGCCGCATAGCCGCCCGCAAAAATGTGCCCGAAAGCGCACAAAAATGCGTCTTCTTCCAGAGGAGGCAACACAGTTGTCGTTTTAGCGATGCGGTTGCGAACATCCGCCACAGTTTCGCTGCCGCCCGATCGATAGCGGTGGTGCAATTCAATATCAACACTGCTAAAATGTACTTGCCTGAGCATGGCACTGCCGCTCATGTAGTGGCGCGCTGCTAACAGCTTTTGGTAATAGTGTTCCGGCAAAGTTTCCCCAGTTTGGTAATGTTTTGCCATCCCGAACAAAGTCGCCCTATCGTAACACCAATTTTCCATAAATTGACTGGGCAATTCCACCGCATCCCACTCAACATTATTGATGCCAGAAGCCCCCGGATAGTCTACCGTTGTTAGCATATGCTGCAAACCGTGGCCGAATTCGTGAAACAAAGTTTCTACTTCCACAAAAGTCATTAAACTCGGTTTCCCATCAACCGGAGGGCTTTGGTTGCACACCAAATACGCCACAGGTAAGCGCGTTGTTGTTTTTCCCGCTTCCACAAACTTAGCGCGCACCACGCACTCATCCATCCAAGCACCGCCGCGCTTTTCTTCCGGGCGGCTGTAGGGGTCTAGATAGAAATTGGCGATCGCATTTCCGGCTTCATCATCTATTCTAAAATAGCGCACGTCTTTGTGCCAGACAGGAGCTTGACCGTCCGTCGCCGTTACCGTTACCCCGAACAGCCGCTTTACTAATCCAAATAACCCCTCCAATACCTGCGGCAAAGCAAAATAAGGACGCAATTCTTCGGCACTAAAAGCAAACTTTTCTTCCCGCTGCCTTTCCGACCAAAAACCGACATCCCAGTGCTTCAAATCCGCAGCTTCCGGCGCACCTTTAGAGGCAGCAAAAGCTTTCAATTCTTCTAAATCTTTGACAGCAGCATCGTAGCTAGCTAAGCGCAATTCTTCTAACAAAGCTTCCACTGCTGTAACGTTAGGAGCCATTTTGCTCGCCAAGCTCAATTCGGCATAACTGCTAAACCCGAGCAAAGCAGCTTTTTCGTGGCGCAGTGCTAAAATGCGATCGGTCAAAGGCCAGTTATTCAAATCTCCACTGCTAGCTCTGCCGATCAAAGCTTTGTACAACTTTTCGCGCAAATCGCGGCGAGTGCTGTGCTGCATGAAAGGCCCGTAACTCGGAAAGTCTAAAGTAATCCGCCAAGGGCCATTTTCGGCATCCGCATTTTCGGCGCCGGCACTGCGAGCCGCTTGAGCTGCTAAACTCAACAAACTCGGCGGTAAACCGTCAATTTCGTCTTTGTTTGTGAGGGTGATACTGAAAGCTTTGGTAGCGTCGAGGACATGATTGGAAAATTGAGTAGTAATTTCTGCCATTTCTAATTGAATGGCATTGAAACGCTCTTTTTGCTCGCCTTCTAAACCGACGCCGGAGAGTTGAGCATCTCGGAGGGAGGCTTCGACAATTCGCTGTTGAGCTGGCTCTAAACTGTCCCAATTTGGGCTGGCCCGCAGTGCTTTAAAACCTTCATAAAGCGGTTTGCTCTGACTGAGCTTGCTCGCAAATTTTACTACTTCTGGCTGCACTGTTTCGTGAGCCGATCGCAATTCCGGACTATTTTTCACCCCCATCAAATGTCCGACAATGCTCCAAGTCCAATTTAAACGCTCTCCGAGCCGCTGCAATGGTTCTACTAAACCGCTCCAAGTCGGCTCAACAGAGGCTTCTAAGGCAGCTAACTCGGCTTCTAGTTCCGTCAGCAGTTGCGTAACGGCGGGGACTACGTGTTCTGGTGCGATCGCATCAAACGGTGGCAATCCTTTGCCAATTAATAACGGGTTATCAGTAACAGTTACGGTTGCGGTCATTTAATTTTCTTGTAACAGGTTGAAAACAGGTGAACTAGACAGATTACCTTTTCAATTTGTAACACAGTTGTCTAAAAAGTTCGACTCCAGCCGGGAGAGGGAGAGAGGAGGAGAAGGGGAGAGGCGGAGAAGGGGAGAGGGGGGAGAAGGGGAGAGGCGGAGAGGGAGAGAGGGGGGAGAGGGGGAAAATCTTCCTTCTGAGTGATGACTAACGATCAATTACAACTGACTAAGGAACGAAAATTTAATAACTTATAGATATTTGTGGGATGGGCGTCCCGCCCGTCTTTTCGGGACGGGCGGGACGCCCATCCCACAATAATTAAAATTGTAAGTTATTTAATTCTCATTCCTAATGAACAATTACAACTGCGAACTGCCAACGGGTGTATCTCAGTTTTGCATTTGTAGTGCTGTCCCCGCTCGCGTATTGTACAATACGCGAGTGGGGACAGCACTGTAAAAAAAAATGCTTTTTGCCAAAACCAGATGCTCCCCTGCCAACTGTCAACTGTCAACTGTCAACTGTCAACTGTTTTGTGTGTGCTGCAACTCCTTGACAACCGAGATTAAGCGCTTGAGATGAGGTTTGACAACTTCTTGCTGCTCGTGTTCCAAACGGTGAATTTGAGCTTGAACTACAGACAAATCCGGAGTCGATTGGTACGCAGGAGCTTGCACTTGGCTTTGCAGATTAGCCATAACTTTCTGGATTTCCAAAAATCGAGTATTTACTAATTCCCAGTCATCTCGGGTGAGAGCAGTTTCTGTCAAGCTTTTCATCGCACTTTGCAGTTGTTCTATCGCCTGTTCCACAGCTTCGATATTTGTCGGTTGGCCCACCGATAAATCTTGCATTTGTTCCCTCACCTGCTGGCGAACATCGAGCACAGCAGACGCCACAATTTCTTGCAAAGAAGCTACCGACTCTCCCAAACTCAGCAATTGCCGCTCAATATCGATCGACTCCTCAAAAGCTGCATTCCTAGGCAATGCAGCCATTTGCTGGCGCAGCGCTGCAATATCTGCTGACAAATGCCTCCGCAATTTAACAATTACCGTTACCGCCGTTTTTTCGACCTTATTTACAGACTTTTGTACTTGGGCCAATTCCGAAGTTTGATGAACCCGCACTTGCTGCTCGAACCGATACCGATTAGCCACATTCAGCGACAAAGCCAAGGTTAGGGGAGCCACCCCGTAAAAAGCTTGACCAGACACTGCCACCGCCAAGGAACCCAAACCAGAGGCCGCCAGAGAGGCGTACTCTGCCACCTCCAGCCAGTGCCTTTGAGGAAAACTTGGCCTCAAGCGGTTTCTAACAGAGGGGTTTGGCTTCCGCACGGCTCTTTGGGTCATAGTATTTTCTCGTTGTTGGTAAGGTTGCGAGACTGGGTGGAGCATTCATTTATATCCTTTTTTCAGTTATATGTTTTTGATTATTGCCGCGCACTCTTCTATTTTTACCTAATTCAGTAAGTTAAGGATGATTGACACATTATTATGTATTTGCGAGCCGTCTTGCTGTCGCCCACAATTGGGGCTGTTAAAAGCTGAGCCCCAAGGCGCCCTCTATTTTACAGGACGGGGGCGCGATCGCAGGCAGGCGATCGACAATTGCTGCACAGGCCAGTCGATTTTAGATTTTCCATTTTTCGATTTGAGATTAAAACTGCCACCTACTGAGGGCGATCGAAGCTTTTAGGCGATCGGTAGTTGCGTTTTTGTTCGTGCATTGGTATAATTTACTTTTTCTCAATTTCTCAGATATAATTTACAGCAAGACTTGACAAATGAAATCAGAAAAACCCGAAAATGCCGATCGGCTTAAATCTATTTTCACTATCATAATCTTTATCATTCTCGTCCTAGCAGTCGGCTTTTTAAGCGTGAATTTTATTTCAGCTCTCTATGCTAAATTTGCTTAAAATTAGGACTTATCCCACGGGTGTCCAAAAACCGGGTTTTTTGCGAGAATATTTCGTGAGTTCCACAGAATCGGTAAAAAACCCGGTTTCTTTAGTCGAAGTGCACAATATCAAGGTCGGACACGGGAGTGTCGTGTCCTGACCGTGGGTAGTTTATTATAATTTCAACTGTAAAGATTGTGCTCTGGATCTAGCCAGACAATATAAAAAACATTTTCACTAAAAAATCCATGTACCCTGCCGTATTCATTAGCAGAGATTTGAAACTGGTAGGGCATATTTACTAGCGCAGATTCATTGGGAATTCCGAAGCCATTAGGTTCGGTAGTATTTTGCCAAGCTATGCCATGACAACGCAAACTTTTACTCTGATTATTGATAACTTCTTGAGCATTCAATTGCGACAAATCCCGCAGCCGTCTCAATAGAGATGCTAGATACTTAGCATCTCTACCGCCAATTGAGAACTTATTTTTCTCATCCTGATAATACCTGAAAGAAAAACTAATTCCTTCTGGAATTTGGATATTGACAACCTCTCTCCTTGCCGAAGATGGTTGACTGCGAATCTCTGTATCTTGTCTTTTTTTATGCTTCTTCGATGACACGGCTTTTGTAAAACTTTTTCATTGATTCCTTGGTAATAATAGCATGAGAAGGTTCATCTTTTGGCAACTCACCTCTAGCATTAATCCAAGGATCTTCGCGTCGCACCATCAATTCTAACTCATAGGCATCCCGAAAGAGGTAATCATCGGATAACTCGTCTAAAAACTCTTGTACTTCTTTGGGAAACTCTGGTTTTTCGACTTCTTTCAGAATTGGCTTAAAGTCAAATTGTTCTTTGTATTCATAAAATAAAGCCGGGATAGTCGGCCCGTGTACCCAAGCTTCAAAATCTTCATCAAACAGCGGTGTATCTTCAAAGGCTAAATACCATGCTTGGGCGTAGTACAAGAGTTTTTGTAGCTTGTGGTTGCTGAGGTAGGAGCCTACATCATTCGCGAACCAGATGTAGTAATCAGCGAGTTGGGAGGCTGTTGTGACTGTAGTTATTGTTGTCATATAACTCGACTCAATATGTTTTGTATTTTATGATAGCACAGTCACCCTCTTTTATGATTTGGCGGTTGAAACCGCTACTACACAAACAAAGTCTGCCTCCGCAGACTAAGAAATAAAAGGCTTATTGATATTAGTACAACATCTCGGTTACAATCCTTTGATATACTGCTTCAGTACAGGTGAGAGAGTGTAAAGACTTCCCTGTTTTTCAATCAAACAGCGCCGCGATAGAGATTGCAAGGCGTTTAGCAAATCTGATGATGATATTTGTCCATTTTGGAGCAATTTTGCTAGGTTGACTGGCTGGTTTTCTTTCGCCAACAATGACAGGACTTGTTTTTCTAGTTCGGAAGTGCGATCGAACTGCTCATCTAAAACATCTTTCAAATCTTCCGGCAACAATATGGTATCATCTATTAATAAGTCTGCCACACCGATTCCCAACTCTTGAATCAAAGTCGCCACGCTTTTTAACCATAACGGATTGCCTTGGTAGCGGTGAATCAGTGTTTCGCAGTTATCGATTTCTGTTAATCCTTTATCTCTGAGAATTTTCCGTGCGGCTGCGGTGTCTAAACCAGTGAGTTGTAAGGTACGAATGGGAGTATTTTCGCTTGTGAGTTGAGGAACTTCTTTCGGTGGTTCCCAACCGATTAGCAGAAAGCAACTGTGATGAGATAATTTTTCTATCTGTTTGAATAAAGAGCGATATTCTTCGTATTTTGGTTGATACTTTCCTGCTAATTCGCCGCTAGACAAAAGGTTGTGAACGTCATCCAAGACTATTAAACAGCGATGGTTTTGTAAATATTTAATTAGTGGTAAGCGTTTCTGGTTGGTTGGGGATGAATCTAGGTTTTCGGAATTGGAAAAAAGCTGTATTAGGTTTGATTGAAATTTATCGATGGTGGGGAATTCGTCTAGCGTGCACCAAACTGCGTACTCAAACTCGTGTTTGATTTGTTGTACGAGTTGGACTGCTAGGGATGTTTTGCCGATTCCGCTGATACCGGTGAGGGTGATGAGGCGGCAGTTTTGTTGTAGAATCCAGGTTGTGAGGGTTTGGAGTTCGTGGGTGCGATCGAAGAAATTACCCAACTCCGGCATTTCGCTTAAATCTTGATGTAGAGTTTTGCTTTGTTTTGAGTTAGATGTTTCTTGATTTGGTGGGTGTGAGTTTCTTTGTTCTGGTGGGTGTCTAGCTTCTCCACAATAATTAATATTCCTAATTTGCACAGAGTCTTGTGCAACATTTGATGAGAACAAGGAGACTTGCAACCTCTCTATTGCCGAAGATAAATTTGATTTACTAACATCTTCCCCCAACTCTTCTGAAAGTATTTCCCATAACTCTGCGCCCACTTTCCTCACACTACTTTCCGAACAGTCAAAGTCTTTGGCTATGTGCTTGTATGTCTCACGCTCTAGAGTGCCTTTGAGTACCGCTGCTTGTAAATCGTCAAGGTGTTGGCCTGTTCTCTCGAAGACAATTTTATCCGCGATTTTTAAAGCTTCTTTTAGGTTCATCGGATAAGGGATATGTGAAGTTTTTATGTATTATACACATTGATCCGCTTTTTAGAACAATTTTGTACAAAAATGTACAAAAATAAATTAAATAAAATGAAACAGAGAAAAATTGTAGGCAAAATTGAACTTTTTTGTGCTGGACAAATCTTTAGTTTCCACAAATAATAGAACAATGCTAAATCAATCAAATGTGTGAGGCAAATAAATGACAGTTTATCTTGGTTCTAAACCTCTTGCTGAAATCGCAGTTAATGGTTTGAAAGAGGAACAGTTACAGAAAATTAATCCAAAAGTTGTAGCTGCGATTCAAGCGATTCAAGCCGAACGTATGGGTAAAGAGCCAATTGCCTGGGCTGATTTCAGTAGTCACACTACTGATTAAATTCAGATTATTACAGAGACGGCGCTTGGCTGGGAAGTCTTTTAGCCAAGAATGATTTTGGTTCTACAGTATAGTTTTGAAGGAAAATTTATGTCACTTGAGTTGCTTCTACCCCAAAGAACTGAGTTCTACGAAGTCCGACCTATAACAACTGTTGTAGTTAAAATCGTGAGTCGTTGCAATCTCAAGTGTTCCTATTGCTATATGTATGAGCACCCAGATCAAACTTGGAGAGAGCAGCCAGTTTTGATGAGCGTTGAGACGATCCAGCTTCTGGCGGATCGTCTCAGTAGCTATGTTCGCGAGCGTAAGTTAAAGCAGCTTATTGTGGTCTTTCATGGGGGTGAGCCTCTGCTACTAGGAGCTTCTAAACTTAGAGAGTTTTTCACTATCTTGCGAAGTAGTTTTCAGGATGTTGAAGCTGATATCAAGTTCGGACTTCAAACGAATGGAACGCTGGTAGACGATGACATTGTACAGGTATTTCAAGACTTCAAAGTGCGTGCAGGTGTGAGTATTGACGGGCCGCAAGAATGGAACGATCTTATGCGAGTTGATGCCAAAGGGCGTGGCAGCTTTTCGCAGATTATCGCTGGTGTAGAAAAG
Organism: Microcoleus sp. PH2017_34_RAT_O_A; assembly: GCF_020737885.1. Taxonomy (NCBI): domain Bacteria; kingdom Bacillati; phylum Cyanobacteriota; class Cyanophyceae; order Oscillatoriales; family Microcoleaceae; genus Microcoleus; species Microcoleus sp. PH2017_34_RAT_O_A. Next base: position 71,054 of record NZ_JAEQDD010000003.1, read on the forward strand.
CTGCGTAATCCCAAGTCTGGAGGGTCTGTGTTTGGAGGTTTTCTCACAGTTGCGAATCCTGAAATAGATCCTTATGAGCTATTGACATTCTTTGAGGAACTAAACACCACTGCTATAGATTTTCTTCTGCCAGACTTCAACTATGATACTTTTCCCTACGATAAGTATCCCCCAGGAACTTTTGGTCGATGGCTATCCGCTCTTTTCGATTATTGGTTAGCTTCAGAAACTAAGATGGAAGTTCGTATATTCAGAACTATCATGAAGCTTTTAATGGGTGGAAAGAGAGGCTATGATTCCTATGGGGCATTGAGTGATGGAGTCATTGTGGTTGAGACTGATGGCACTTATCACGGACTAGATGTTCTGAAAACTGCATATCATGGTGCTACCAAAACAGGTATGTCACTGAATTCTCATCCGATTGAAGCTTTAGAATCTTTGCCTCTGGTCACAGCACTATCTAACAAGCAGTCTTCTGCACCTCAAAAGTGCTTTGATTGTCGCTTATTTGATATCTGTGGTGGCGGATATCTTCCCCATCGTTACAGTTCCGAGCATGGTTTTAATCGGGAATCAATTTATTGTGAAGATCTAATAATTCTCATCGATCATATCAAAGATTACTTATCCACTGAACTATCAGCTATCTCATAAATACGTTGCGTTATGATCGTGTGTGCAGAGCAAGAGACTAAGATTGAAACTGTTGACTTGGAGTTGACCTGTAAGCTAGATGACACTCAACTATTCTACCAAAATGCGTTGATTAAATATGTCGAGGAGTCAGCTACTCGACACATAGCCATGCTGTATATTCTCAGCAATCAAGGTTATGAGCTAGCTGTGGCGCTTCTCCAACAAAGCGATGATGTGAATATGTTGAGCGGTTTGTTTTTGCAATATCGGGAACTTGAAGCAAAATCTCGATCGCTTTTCCAAGCTTACGTCAGTGGTGATATTGCTAGCATTAAGGCCTTCCTAATTAATTTTTATACTCTGTTTTCACCACTGAGTGGGGGTTTGAGTTTAGGTTTAGAACCTCTCAAAAACGTGAAAGTCACTCCTGGCTCTCTTCTTTGTTTTCCTACGCTAGCTAGAGCGGGGGCTGTGACGCAAGATAGCAATCTTGCAGAAATTACAGAACAAGCAATTGAGGTGTTAATTGATGATAAATCCGATCGCATAACCTGGTTGCCAGACAGCTTTACACGGTCAGGAATTCGTATTTCCACAGCAATCACTCAACCAGCAGCAGCGGGAAATGAGTTTAATTTCATTGAAAAAGGTGATCTGCACGATGTTTCGGCTGTAAGCACCAGGCATGATGAAATCCGCCTCTGCTTGGATATGCTTGGATTCCTAGATATTGGACTTGGTGTCAGCATGAGTCGCGTGATGAAGGTGTACACTGTCTTACCTCGTTACTCTCCAACTACACGGAAAGCTGGTTCTGTATCACAGTTGCCTGGTTGGGCTTGGCAAGATTTCGATCCAGAAGCCGATCGAATGGAAGAAAGATGCCACTTGTGCGTACAAATGGTGCATGAGTTTTTTCATACGAAAGTTAATCTAATAGAAAAAAATGTGCGTCTTTACACAACAGACGGAAATTCACCAGAGGTTTTCTCTCCTTGGAAAAACAGAAACCGTCCTCTTAGACAGGTGATTCATGCTTTGATGACCTTTTCGGCCGGGGCGGCTGTATGGGCTAAACTTGTATCTTCTCCTTGGTTTTCATCTGGAAAGTTGTACTCTGAAGCTGAAAGTTATTGGGTTGAAACACTTGGCTTTGCTGATATAGCTTATCAAGGTTTAATCAAGTCTGAAGCGTTAACTGATGCGGGCAAGCTTTTAGTTAGTGCTTCTGTTGATAATTTACATTCTGTAGTTAAGGCAGGTCGGAGTAATTTATGCTAGATGTTCAAAAATTTAGGCGACCAGTAGTTTTTTTGGCTAATGGGATTGGAGATCATATTGTTGCATTGCCTGCACTTCGTGCGCTTTCTAACATCTTTTACGGTCGATTATCACTGATTGTTGTAGATGAAGCGTACACACAGATTTTCTCAGATATTGTTTTTGAATCTGTATGGTATATAAAAACTTTTGGAGTTCTAGGTACTCATGTAATGCAGAAAATAGGAAGAGAATTAGCACCGTTTGATTATGAAGCATTAGCTGAAGAAGCTAGTGGCTGTGACTTGTTTATATCTCTTTGTTTATGGACTTCACCTGATTTAGAACGTTTAGTTAAAAAAATATCACCTTCTGTTTCTGTGGGGTTTCATTCTAGATTCACTTATAAATTTTCAGAAGCTGTTAATTGTTTTGATACTCTTTTTTCTGTAAATCATTTTTTCAATCCTAAGATTAAGATTGAAGATTTTAGTAATCCTCCTTCTATCGAACAAAAATATTTAAAGCTAGTCCATGACCTGAAAAAAAATATGACAAAAAATAAACTACTAATTTTACACACAGATACTAAGCAAAGAAAAATGTGGTCATCTGACAATTTCCTGAAGACAATAGATGAATTTTTGTCAGTTCAGACTGACTACATAGTTATTATTGTAGGAATGTGTCACAACTTACCTTTGGAATCGGCATATCATAGAAATAGAATTTTTGACGTATGCGGCATTCCTCTAAGATTGTCATTTGCTTTACTAAGTGTTGCTGACCTTTTTTTGGGTATTGATTCCTGTTTGCTTCATGTTGCCGACTTGTTTCGTGTACGAGGAGTAGGTATTTTTGGACCAACTAAGCCAAAAAAATGGGGCTTTCGGTTTGCCCAGCATAAACATATTACTTCTGATTCTATTGCGTCGATTGCATCAGAGGAAGTCATTGATGCTCTGATTTCATTGTGTTAATTTAAAGGAAAAAATCATGGATCAGCTTATTCAAGGGGTAAGAATACTTCTAAATTATAATGACATCACTTGGGAAAATCGCCTTTTTTTAAGTTCAGGAACAGAACAGGCTAGTGTTTCAACCGATCGAGCTTTGACTCCTTATTGTAGTGATGCAATTGTCCCTCGATTACCGTGGCGAACACTTACTTCACTGGAACAAAAAATCCTCTTCAGCAGTAAGCTTGAGAATCTGCCAAGTCTGTATGTAAGCATTCTGAATATTCCTCAAAATATTTTAGGTTATCTGAATGATTTAGGTAGTGTAGAAGACCATAGGTTGTTGAAGTATGTTTTGCAAAAAGAGAGGGTAAAAAAAGGTATCAGCCTAATTCAGGAGTATATTGAGACGTTCCGTATCCAAAGTGCAGAATTAAGTGAGTATAGAATTGGGTGGAATGCTCCTAACCAGATGACTGTAACTGTTGGAAGCGATAGCTGTCGCGTTGGTCTCCACATTGATAATCAGCGTGGCTCATCGCTGCATCGTATCTCGATCAATCTTGGATCTGAACCGCGCTATTTCTTGTTCATTAATTTATCAATTGAGCAGTTGTATAGATTGCTTTCCGAGACTGATGATAATGTAGTTAGTAAAACTTCGGGTAGTTCAAGAATTGGCAGGGCATTCATGCAGCTTTTTCCCAATTATCCGGTTGTTAAATTGAGAGTTAACCCAGGAGAGGCTTATATAGCTCCCACAGAACATATTACTCACGATGGGTGTACAGAGGTAACAGAAAGTCTTGATGTATTTTTTACCCTGCGATCCCTATTTGGTTAATCCTGATACTTTGAGAAACTGTAAATTACTAGGAAAGGAGTTTAAGAAATGAAATTAATTTTAATAAGACATGGTGAATCTATATCTAATAAAAATAAAATACAGTTAAGTAATAATGATAATATACTTACTTCCGAAGGAGAGGAACAAGCCAATCTTTGTGGGAAAGCATTGAAATTGTGGCTTGGAACAAGAGACTTTAGGTTGTATGCTTCTACATCTGTTAGAGCAAGATTAACAGCAGAAATTATTAAGAATGAAATAGACCCATCAATTCAGGTTAAGTATGATATTCGCTTGATAGAGAAGCGTTTGCAAGAATCCTATGAAGAATGTTTTAAGAGATTTCAAAATTTTATTAACGATCCGATTCTTAATAAAAATGTAACCGCGGAAATTCTTGTAATGATTACTCATGGAAACTTAATTCAATCGGTAATTGGAAACGCTTTAAATTTACATGACTGTTCTATAATTGAAACTACAAATTGTGCAGTTTCAATGCTTAGTGATGGAAGGGTCATCGGTTACAATATGGTTCTTCATTTACAACATTTTTTTAGATAGGATCATTATCTAAAGTTGGAGAGAGTTCCTTTTAAAAGTTGTAATACGCCAACTAATGTTGGTATAATTATCCAAGAAACAATACAGTAAATATCAATCATGGAAGAGAATTTTATGCTATTGAATGAGTTAGCAAAAAGACTATCCTATAAGCCAGGTTATAGCTTTTTAATTCGTAGAATCGACAACGAAAAAGCTTTGATTTCTCTTAGATGTCCATCGTTACCTCATTCTCAAGAAGAAGGTGAGGAGGTTGGGTTAACAATCAATAACACAGTAAAGCTGTCAGCGATCGTAACACCATCAGATGCCTTACACGCTTTCGCAAACGTCGTGGCAAGTCTGGAGCTTCATGAATCGGCAGAATGGTTCAAAATAGACGATCGGCAAGTATTCCTGCCACATGGTTGGGGAGATGAATTTGGCGGCTTTAAGTGGGAGGATTTTATGAATCTTAATGGTAAGTTTCTTAGTGCTCTAAAGAACTTTATCGAGCTGCCTAGTATGTGAAGTAGAGATGCTTGCATGAATAGCGATCGCCCTTCACACCAAATACCAAACACTGCGATCATTGTACGGAGTGCGATCGCCCTTTCTTTTTTCTGATGAGCGATCGCCTAAAATGAAAGTGCGATCGCCCTTTATACCAAATACCAAACACTGCGATGATTGTACGAGTTGCGATACTAATGCAAAAACTTGCGAACTTGATATTCGCGACTTTCGACGATCGGCATTTGCAAATCCCCCATTTTAGCATCCAACTCATCGATTGTGCTTTGCGGCACCGAGTTCCACTGTTCCCTAGTTTCCCAGCGAATCAACATCAGCACCTCATTTTCCACCGCATCCACCCAAACTTCTTTGCCCAAATAACCGGGAAAACTTTTGAGTCCGGCCGTCCAAACTTCTTCATCTCGCAGAATAAACTGTTCCCATTTTTCGCGAGGTACTTTAAATCTCAGCCATTCAATTACCATATTATTTTAGATTTTAGATTGTAGATTGTAGATTTTGTAGGGTGCCTCAGGCAAAAAATGATTGGTATCTCGTATAAGATTCATTCCTGACGCACCTACAAAACTTAGTGAAAAAACATTAGTCCTTAGTCGCCACATTCTGATAGGAAAAGCACCCTCAAATAATTCCAGGTTTGGATCGAATCGATTAATCGTTACCGATCGCAATTTTAACGATTAACTCAGTTCCCTCTCCCGGACGAGAAATACACAGCAAGTCACCACCATGCTTTTCTACTACCAAATGCTGGGATATTGCCAATCCCAAACCTGTGCTCGTGGCCTGACATTTAGTGGTAAATAAAGGGTCAAAGATACGGCAGAGAACTTCTTCAGTCATTCCAGGGCCGTTGTCGCTAATGGCGATCGCCACTTCGCTCTCCCCTATCACTTCTGTCCGAATCCGAATTTCGGGATTGAATATTTCAGTTCCCGAGCTACCGGCAGACAACAAAGACTGATTTTGGATTGTACCATACTTTTCCGGATTTCTTCCCTCTGCTTCCAAAGCGTCGATCGCATTTGTCAACAAGTGCATGAACACTTGATTTAACTGTCCCGGATAGCAGCGGACTCGCGGCAAATTCCCGTATTCCTTAACTAGAGAAATACCCGGCCGTCCCCCTTTAGCTTGGAGGCGATTTTGCAAGATCAGCACAGTGCTGTCCAAACCTTCATGGATATCCGCAGGCTTCATTTCAGGTTCGTCAGTACGCGAGAACAAGCGGAGCGATCGCACAACATCCCGAATTCTCTCCGAACCGACTTTCATTGAATTTAGCAGTTTTGGTATGTCTTTTTTGATGAAGTCTAAGTCTAATTCTTCCATCAAATCTTGAATTTCCGGAGCTGGATCGGGATAATTTTTTTGGTAAAGGTCGATCGAACGCAGCAGTTCTTGAATGTAGCCAGTGGCGTGGCTGACGTTGCCAGAAATGAAACTAACTGGATTGTTGATTTCATGCGCTATTCCTGCTACCAACTGCCCTAGAGATGACATCTTTTCTGTTTGAATCAGTTGAGTTTGAGTTTGCTGCAAAACTAACAGCGTCCGCTCTAATTTTGCCGCTTGCTGGCGCAGGCGTTCTTCCGATTCTTGCAAAGCCAACAAAGACTGTTTGCTTTCTGTAATGTCCAATCCCACAAATACTGCTGCCGTATTTTTTTGATATTTTTGAGCCACAATTAAATAAGTTTTATTTTCTCCTCTGATGCTCGCTGTTACTTCTTGAGAGGTCTTATGGTTCGAGCCGACAAAAAAATCGTATACTAAGTCGTTAAATTTGGGACTTGTATCTAAAAAACCTACTTTTTTACCTGTAAATAGTTCCGCAGGCATTTGGTAAGCGGAAGCTAAATGTCGGTTTACTCCCAAGTAGCGCAAATCGGAACTTACCCAAGAAACTAATCCGGGCACCGCATCCAAGACGGCTTGAAGTTGCTCTTTTGCCTCTAAAAGCGCAGATTTTGCTGCGAGGCGAGCCCAAATGTCGCGGGCGATCGTGCAGCAGTATTCGCAGCCGTCGTATTCTAAATAATTGACTTGAACTTCGACGGGAAAACTGGTGCCGTTTTTAGTTCTATAACTGGTTTCAAAAGTAAGGTTGTTTTGCTGCTTGAGTTCAACCCAGCGATCTGGCCAATCCGATGCTGACAATTGCGAATCGATGTCGCTCAATCTCAGGTTTAGCAGTTCCGATTCCGAGTAACCTCCTCGATCGCAAGCCGCTTTATTCGCATAGCAAATTTGACCGTCGGAGGTGGTAAAAAAGACTGTATCAGCAGCATTGTCGAGGGCATTTTGAGTTAGTTGTAGTTTTGTTTCTAACTGCTGGCTTTTGCCACCGGGCCTCCATATATTGTAGAAATTTCTTTCTGTTATCTTTTCGGCAAACAGGATCAAACCGCCGATCGCACCCTCGTTATTTTTCCACGGCAAAAATACCCATTTTTCCGAAGCGCTGACCCCAACTTCGATTTTTCCTGCTACAGATACGGGCGATTGCCCTACGACAAACTCGCTATATTCCAAAACTCCCGCCAAACAAGCGCGAGCATTTTGGTGCCAATATTCCGGGAGATTTGGGAACAGTTCCCAATGAGACCGACCAAGGGCCTCACCGCCACCAAACCCGCAATCTGTTTCCCAGCGACGAGAAACCGACAGATAGCGCATTTCACAATCTACCATTGCCACGGCGTCGGCGGAGCGCTCCACAAACCGCCGAAATCCCTCTTTATTTTCGGACATGGCTGCATCAGGGGGTTGGTGGGCGATCGGGATTTTCCCCCCGGCATACCTTCCCAGTCGAATTTCTTGCTTAACTGGCTTAGTTTGCACGATTTGGGATTTCCTCCATAGCTGTCAAGTTTGAAAAATCTATTTCAGACCTAAAACACTCTTCCCCTGATTGGCTGTTTTGGGTGATACCCTTGGAGGGTCTCACCCATCAGTAATATCATTTTTTAGGGGATGTGTCCATAGGTACTTAATAAATTGTTCCCGAAACTTTGACATTCAGGAAATTTCCTCATAATTATTCAACATTTGAGGTGGCGCAGCAGTACGCGCGGCAAGGCTATCCCCCTTCGTGAATAGCCCAAAGTGTGTGAGACTTTACGTGCCTCGTCAAACAAATTTGTGCGTAAATTCACTGGTAAAATCCACTCTCCCTTTCCGCAGCATCGCAGGATCTAATCTTTCAATCGTGTTGCAAGTGAGTAGCACTACGAGTTTCTGCTGAAATTGAATCCCGTGCTCGTCCATCACGCTTTGATACAGAGTTCCATCCAGCAAACTCAAAATATGTTCAGTTTTGTTACTGCGTTGGGCCGCTGCGGTCGATCGATCTTGAGCCAAATTATCAGCCTCGTTGATAATAATGCAAATCCGCTCCAAATAACTCGGCGGCACAAAATTTTCCACCGCATCATGATCTAAGATAAAAATCACATAACCCAGCGGCACTAAAATCTCCTTTGCTACCGCTTGAGTCCAAGCAGTTTTGCCAGTCCCCGGTTCGCCACTAACCAACACAGCCAACTGATTTTGGTCGAGAATTGCCTGCTGAACAGTATCAGTAAAACTTTGAACTTCCGCAGAAAAAGTCCGAATAGGGAAGTAACTGTGAACCTGTCCGACACGGCTTTTGTACCCGCTGAGAATCACCGCTAAATTATAAGTAGCCTTGCTAACTAACGGCGCAATATCTTTGCAGATCAGAGTGTAGCACCGCCGACCCCTGTCGTAGCTGTCAATTTGCAGCCAGCAGCCTGCTTGTCCCCAATAAGCATAAACAGTACCCAAAACTTCCAAGCGTTCCCAGCTAACAAATCGCTCCCGCGGATAAGAAAAATGCCGTTCCATAAAAAACTGGGTAATCACATCCGGTTTCCCCAGCAAATCCAGAACTTTGAAAACAGCAATCTCTTGGAGTTTGTTGAGAACGTAGTCGATGGGAATGCTAGCGCGGCTGACCAATTGAACAACAGGCGTTTCGGTGACTAAAACATCTTTGTAACGGTAATCCGGGTAAACTGGCTGCGGAGTAATGTAATCCCAAAACTCGTCTATTTCGTAGCGAGTATTTTCCGAAAATACATTTAAGATATTCGCCCACCAAGTATACTGGTGTCGTCCCATGGCATCGGCGATATCGCTGGCTGCATCTAAAGTTTTTTGAGCGAGTTCTACAGGGTCGCTAGATGCTAAGTGCAGCAGGTGTTCCCAATCAAATTGACGGTAGAGAGGTCGCCAGCCCGATCCTAGCAGCCCTCGATTTTGAGGGTTGTTTTGATTAAAATTGTTGTCGCGATCGCCCATATCTTCCGCACTCATCTTGTAAAACTCCTAGTTACTCTTATTTTAAAATATTTGCCGCACACTTGCTAGAACCAAACAGGATTTTCTCAATATACTTTTAGATAATTGGGCGGCACCATATCTACCAACCAAACTTTGTTATCCGAACAGTAAAATGTATGGCCGTCGCATTGCATTGCTGCGGTATCTACAATCAAGACTGCCGGGATGCCGTGTCTGGCACCTACTTTACGGGCTGTTTGAATGTCCGCCGACAAATGAACGTGATGCCGCGACATTTTCCGAATTCCTTCACTGAGAATAGACTCGACGGCAGTCTTACCTGTTCCGTGATATAAAATATCTGGGGGAACAGCAGGTTCTAACTGCAAGTCAACCTCTACACTGTGTCCTTGGTTGGCCCGAATTAGAGTGCCTGTCGAGTCGAAGGAAAAGCGCTGTTTGTCGTTTTGGGCGACTACTTCCTTGAGTTCGTAAGGCTGAACAGAAAAGTTATTTTTTTGGCAAGCATCGAGGAGTTCGCTAACAGCAATCCAGCCCCCCGGCGCGAGTTGAATGCCGATGCGCGAGGGCGCGTGGCGCAGGTGTTTGCTGAGATATCGGCTAATTTTTATTAATCGGGAATCGTTCATCCTTTTACTTAATTTATTGAGTTATTTTGTGGGTATATCGGGTTTATTTAATCTGTTTTTACTGGGAGAGGGATTGAGTGAAATTATGCGGTCAACTCAAGTATGATTTTTTTTGTATCTCTCGTTTATAGCTGAATCTCACTCCCCCTAAATCCCCCTTAGGTCGCAGCGTGGTTTTATTGTTGGGAAAGAGATAGGTACGTTGTTGGGCTTTAGCCCTCTTTCGACATATATATAAAGAGGGCTAAAGCCCAACAACGTACCTTTATTAAGGGGTATTTTTTTTAGAAAAACTTTGCCTTCTACATGGGGACAATTCCGCCAAAAATAGCAAAATTGAGATAGCGCCAGTGACAAGCTGCGTCTGCAAAACCAGCTTCTGCAAGCCACTTTGTTTGTTCTTCGACAGAGGAAGGAATATCTTCTTTTAGATAGCTGTTAAAACACGCTGCATCGTCTTCTCCATTAGCTTTTATGTACTGCCGCCACAAATGTTCGTATTGCTCGGTTAGCTTTGGGGTAGCACCTGTGACAATATCTCGGATTAGCAAGATTCCCCCGGCATTCATTGAGTGAAAAAGTTTGTGAAATAGCTGTTTTTTTTGTTCGCCGTCGAGGTGGTGGATTGCCAACCCTGAAACTACTAAATCGTAGCCGCTGCCGAAATCATCTTCGGCGAAGTTTCCCTGCTGCAATGTCAGGCGTTCTTGGAAAGCGGATAAGTTAGTTTGACAAACTTTTAGCATATTTTCCGCCATGTCGAAGGCTGTGACTTTTGCTTGAGGAAATGCTTGCAAAATCATTGCAGACAGTATGCCAGTTCCCGCACCTAAATCTAGAACTTTTATGTTGGCATGGGTTTCAAAATCAATTAATTGCAATATTATTTCGTGTTGCTCGCGATACTGCGGAATGAGGCGGGGAATTAAACCGTCATAATCAAATGCTCTTTGTTCAAATTGCTCGCGTACTAAGTCTAAATTCATAGATAAATTCACAGAAACTTTTCCTCAAACTTTTAATGGTTGAGTGCGTTAATGCAGTTGGGCTGCTCTTTGGTTAAATGTCGTATTACATTTTATAATACAAAACATTTACAGACCTGTCAAGAGGTAGGAGAAAATAATTTAACTGAAGTTGCTGACGATCGCAAAACACAGACTTTGTTAGCGATTTCCCAGCCAATTATTTGGGAACTGTCAAGCCCTGCAAATATATCTGGGATGTGGAGATGAGGCAGAATGCGGGAGACTCGAAAGCCTGGGGCAGAGATTTTGTGCCAGATGCGGCAGGGTAATTTTCAGAAAAAAGTTGGGTTTTTGCAGCCAGCGGCCCAGCGGGCAGATCTGAGAAAATCTGTCTTCAGATTGACCAATTTTAGTCTAAACTTCAAATAAAATTTCAGGTGACTCCAGTTTTCCAAAATAGTGCCACTGTAGGCAGCTATCCCCAACCCCGATAGTTCTTGTTCATTCCTCATCTAAAATCTCGAATCTCAAATGGTATGACTCCTGAGTGGATGTGCTGTTTGCCGAGCATTCATGAAAATAAAAATATACAAAATATTACACCTGCCGGTGCGGAAAAAACAGTGATAATTAATCAGGATGCGAGTAGATTAGGTGTCAGTCATCAGGGGACAATAGAAGCAATGGAAATTCAAGAGCGGAGCCAGGAGCGGCGCGATCGCCTCAGTCAAATTTCTACGATAAAAGAACTAGATTCGTCGCTGCAAGAAGGTTTAGATTTTAAAGTAGCGATCGACCAATCGGCACTGGCGGTGAGAACCGACGCCCGAGGAATTATCAATTATGTCAGCGATCGACTGTGCAGCATCTCTAACTATTCGCGTATTGAACTAATAGGCAGCCATTTTTGCATCCTCCATTCGGAATATAAGTCTTCGGAATTAATCAAAAATCTGCTGTCAACAGTTGCCAAAAATGAAGTTTGGCAAGGAGAAATGAAGAACCAAGCCAAGAATGGCAGCGATTATTGGGTGCACGCAGCAGTAGTTCCGCTTTTGGACTTTAACGGGAAACCCTGTCAGTATTTGGCGATCGGATTTGACATCACCGATCGCAAAGCCGTTGAAGCAGCCCAAGCCGCAGTCAACCGCGCCAAAGACGATTTTTTGGGCATTGCGGGACACGAACTGCGATCGCCCCTGAGCGCGATTTTGGGATGGGTGCAGCTAGCTCGATCGCGCAAGTTAAACGAAGCTACCACCAACCGCGCTTTGGAAATCATCGAGCGCAACGCCAAATTGCAAAACCGCCAAATAGACAATCTCCTCGATTTGAGTCGGCTGCTGCGGGGGAAAGTCCGCCTGAACCTGGCTCGGGTTCACCTCCCATCTGTCATAGAATCGGCTATTGAGACCGTCCGCCCCGCCGCCGAGGCCAAAAACCTCCGCGTAGAAACACAGTTCTACCCGGGCGTCAGCTACGTTGTGGCCGATGTAGAGCGCTTGCAGCAAATAGTCTGGAACCTCCTGGCCAACGCCATCAAATTCACCCCAGAATCGACACCAGACCCAGTTGAAGTGCGGATCGAGCCTACACAGTCGGGTACCTTGATTCGGGTCAGCGACAGCGGTTGCGGGATTGAACCCAAATTTGTGCCGCACATCTTTGACTACTTCCGCCCCGGAGATAGCTTCCAGTCCAAGGAACAAAATCGGCTCGGGTTGGGGCTCTCAATTGTGCGGCATTTGGTGGAATTGCACGGGGGAACTGTTTGGGCTTCCAGTCCCGGCCTGGGTATGGGGACGACGTTTGGGGTGCTGCTACCCGTAGCGCACAGCAACAATTCGCGCGACGATCGCAAAAGCGCGATCGGCCGCACCGAAAACCACGCGGAATCGGTTCCCAAACCCTTAGCCGGAAAGCAAGTGCTGGTGGTGGAAACCAGCGCCGAGATTCGGGAATTTCTCAAAAGTGCCCTCGAAGCATTTGGAGCCAAGGTAACAGCGGTGAGTAGCGCTTGCGAAGCGATGGCGCAGTTGGAACAGTCGCGGCCCGACGTGTTGGTGAGCGATATGGCGGTGTCGGAAACAGACGGCTCCGATTTGATCCGCCGCATCAGAGCCATGGAAATGTCCGAGCAAAGGGAACTGCTGCCGGCGGTGGCCCTGACGGGAGGCGTCCGTGAGGAGGATTCGGCATCGGCCCTCTCTGCGGGGTTTCAGAGGCATTTGTCGAAGCCGGTGGAGGCGAATCTGTTGGTAAGCGCGATCGTCCAATTGGCAGGGATGAGTGAATTTGGCTGCTCAGACGAGGGAAATGTTGGGGCGATCGCCCCGCTGCCGGACTCTAACAGTTGTGACGACAAAAATAATGGGGGACAATTAACGCCTGACAGCCGAGAGTTACCGCTGTTGCTGGTAGTAGAAGACAACTATTCTCTGCTGGCTTACCTCCAAACTTTATTGAGTCCGTACTATCGAGTTGCGGTGGCGATGGACGGGGTTGAAGGTTTGGAAAAAGCCAAAAGTTTGCAGCCGAATTTGATTTTGAGCGACCAAATCATGCCCCGACAAAACGGACTGGATTTGCTCAAAGAGATTCGGAATACGCCGGAGTTGAGTTCGACTCCAGTAATCTTTTTGACAGCGCGATCGGGCATGGAAGCTCGGATCGAAAGTTTGGATGCTGGTGCTGACGATTATATTTCCAAACCTTTTGACGAGAGGGAACTGTTGGCGAGGGTTAGAAACTTGCTGAGAACCCACGCAGCCGAACAGCAGTTGACGGTGCTCAACCGCCAGTTGCAGCAGCAGAAACGGCAGTTAGAAACAGTGAATCGAGCCTTGCAGTATTTGGCAACTTACGACAGTTTGACTGAGGTAAGAAACCGCCGCTTTTTTAATGATTATATGGATGCGGAATGGCGGCGTTTGGCGAGGGAAGAAGCGCCGCTGTCTTTGATTATGTGCGATATCGATTACTTCAAACTTTACAACGACACTTACGGCCACCAACCGGGGGATGAGTGTTTGCGGCAAGTGGCGCAGGTTCTCCAGTGTTCGGTAAAGCGATCGGCTGATTTAGTTGCGCGTTACGGTGGAGAAGAATTTGCGGTAGTTTTGCCGAATACGGATATTGAAGGTGCGGCTTGCGTTGCTGAAAGGATCGCTCAACAGGTGCGGGGTTTGCAGATACCTCACGCGCAGTCTGGTGTCAGCGAATATGTCACGCTGAGTTTGGGTGTGGCTTGCTGCATTCCGGCGCCGATGTCGCAGCCGGCGACGTTAATTGCGATCGCCGATGAGTCGCTGTATCGCGCGAAAGCCGCTGGGCGCGATCGGGTTTCGGTTGCCGCATTTCTAGGATAATATAATAGTTAAAGGAGGTCGCGCCATGACACTAATATTAGATAAGCCCAAAGACCAACGGTTAACTCACTCCGGGATTGATTGGCAACAATTCAAACTAATCGAACAGGGATTCTCCGACTCCCCCGGCATTAGACTGTTTTATTTCAAAGGCGAGGTAGAAATTTTGGCAGTTTCGCAAGAACACGAATCATTCAGCAGGACGATCGCAGGTCTGCTGATGGACTACTTTGTGGAAAAAGACATCGAGTTTAACCCTTTGGGTAGCTTTACTCAAGAGAAAGGACAGGAAGTCTCAGTACAAGCTGATGAATCTTTTTTAATTGGAAAATCAACAGGTAAAACCCCCGATCTTGCCATCGAAGTAGTATTTACCAGTGGGGGAGAGAGCAAATTGAATCGCTACCAAGCCTTGGGGGTTCCCGAAGTTTGGTTTTGGGAGGATGGATTATTTGGTCTGTATCATTTGCGATCGCACGGCTATGAAAAAATTGCCCAAAGCGAAGTTCTGCCAGACTTAGATATTAATTTATTGTCTCGGTGCTTGCTGATGGCTTCTAGGATTGAAGCGGTTAAGGAGTTTCGGCGCGGGATTTCTGGGGTTTAGAGGAAAAGTTGACCAAGAATTCTTATTTTCGTAAAAAATTTAAAATCTTATTGCCATGTCAGAACAACAGCCCAATCCCGCAGAATTCAGCAGCTTTGCCGATTGGTGCTTGCACAAAAAAAGCCTTTCTCCCGAAGCCAGACATACTGTTGAAATGTTGTTAAATTATGCTGGGACTTCTGATATTAATGAAGCGAACCGCATACTGTCAAGTAGGAAAAAGAAGAAGCTATCGCTGGGCAACAATCAAATATCAGACCTTACGCCACTGCAATCTCTGACTAATGTGACTAAGCTGAATCTGGACAACAATCAAATATCAGACCTTACGCCACTGCAATTTCTGACTAATTTGACTAAGCTGTCTATGTGCAACAATCAAATATCAGACCTTACGCCACTGCAATCTCTGACTAATTTGACTAGGCTGTATTTGTACCGCAATCAAATATCAGACATCACACCACTGCAATCTCTGACTCATTTGACTGAGTTGAATCTGGACAACAATCAAATATCAGACATCACACCACTGCAATCTCTGACTCATTTGACTGAGTTGAATCTGAGCTACAATCAAATATCAGACATCACACTCCTGCAATCTCTGACTCATTTGGCTCATCTCGATCTGATGGGCAATCAAATATCAGACATCACATCGCTACAATCTCTGAAAAATTTGACTTATCTGAATCTGGACTCCAATCGAATATCAGACATCATACTGCTGCAATCTCTGACTAATTTGACTTCTTTGTATGTAAACTTTACACCTGAACAGAAGGCTCTCATAGAAGCCTATGAGAATTCGTGGGGAACTCTTGCCCACTCTACGGAACCCATCTCTTACCGCAAAGCCGCAGCCGCCCTTAAAGCTGGCTACGAACTCCTCGGTGTAGAAGCCCCTGAAATCACTTTTTGCAGTGGCCCTCACTCTGCATTAGTACAATTACCCATGTTGAAAAAATCTAATAATAATGATTTGATCGATCGACTTAAAAAACAAGTAAAAGATCCACTATTACCTTTGACATTCACAACAGAATTCCAGCAGCTATCTTCTTCATATTTTCTTAGATGGGAGGAACAGCTTAAACAACAATTAAGAGCAGATTTTTCTAACTATAAGAACCACTTAATGTCGATAGTTAATCCGAGATATGCCGTTGATGCTGTCACTGTTGCTGAATTTTGTGTTTCTGCCTTGGGCATTGTTTTGAAGCCAGAGGCACAAAAAGCTTTGGAATGCCTCAAACAGATTTTAGTAGAATGTGGCTGGATTTTGACGTTTGAGAATGTCTGCTATGTGTGCGATCGCCCAACCAAACTCTCCCTCGACAGCGAGTACCGCCTCCACGCAGAAGGAGAAAGTGCGATCGCATTTAGCGACGGTTACAAACTCTACTCCTACCACGGCGTAACTTTGCCCGAAAAATACGGACAAATTCACCCCAATCAATGGGAAGCTACCTGGATTTTAGAAGAAGAAAATGCCGAACTCAGGCGAGTGTTAATTCAAGGAATTGGTTACGATCGAATTTGCCAAGAATTGCAAGCAACAGATTTAGATACTTGGCAAGAA
Source organism: Microcoleus sp. PH2017_34_RAT_O_A (assembly GCF_020737885.1). Lineage (NCBI taxonomy): Bacteria > Bacillati > Cyanobacteriota > Cyanophyceae > Oscillatoriales > Microcoleaceae > Microcoleus > Microcoleus sp. PH2017_34_RAT_O_A. The sequence continues at coordinate 87,325 of NZ_JAEQDD010000003.1, forward strand.
TACACGCTGCTAAGAATCGATGCTGATATTGATGGCTTCGATACCGATGAAAAAGAGCCAATTTATTTGTTAAAAATGACTTGTCCGAGCACCGGATTCATTCATGCTTTGCGAGTTCCGCCCGATATACAATCTGCAAGGGAAGCAATTCGTTGGGTGAATTGGGATGTCGATTATGAGGAGTTTTCGGTGCAAACTTGAAGTTTTGGGGAAGTTAGAAACCTCGTTGATAAGAGTCGGCGGTTGAAACCGCATCTATACAAACAATGTCCGAGCGAGCGAGGGACTGAAGACTAATCTTTGTATTCTTTCATTTGCTGGCGAATGGCTGCCTCAATCTTAGTATCGAAATCCGGATCTCCCACTTTCGTGATGATTGAATTCGATCGCTCTTTCCGCCTGTCTAAGTAAGCTTGCAGTGCTGCTTTATCCCCGCGATTTTTCAGGAAATAACGCTTCAATTCTCGATCGCCCATTGCAGTATAATCTACTTGGCTCATTGTAAATTAACCGTAATTCATGTAGGGGCGGGTTTCACCAACAATCTTTCATTCACACCGACAATATCTATAAACCCGCCCCCACCCAGGCGACTTTCTCGAAACTGGCATCAATTATAGCATTTCTATTGTCGATCGCACTTTCACCCTCGAACCTAACCCCTGTCAGTACAGCAAACAGTTATGGAATATGGTCGATCGATCGCCATTGACGTTCCTGTATTACCAATGTAGTATATAATTACGGTAGAAAAGCCCGATCGACTTACCAAAACCAGCAAACAAAATTAACAAAAAACCTATGCAACCCATCCGACAAGGCGATGTAATTCTCACCCCCGTACCGCAAATCCAAGGTGACAAAAAACCTCACCTCACCCTCGCCGAAGGTGAAGTCACCGGACATTCTCACCAGATTATTGAGGGGCAAGCTGAACTGTACGAAAAAGACGGCACCCTGTACTTGCGAGTGCTTTCGCCGACAGCTTTATTGAGTCACGAAGAGCACAAAGCGATCGCAATTCCTGAAGGTAATTGGATGGTGCGGATTCAGCGCGAATACGAACCCCAAGGCTGGAGGTATGTCGCAGACTAAGGTTAAAAAACTCACGCCAGCACAAGAGGCTCTGATTCGAGTTTATCGCGACAAGTGGAAGGCGATCGCACTTTCGACTGGCCCGATCGATCGCTCTCAAGCTGCGGAAACTATTACATTAGCTTACAGGGCGATCGGCAAACCAGCACCGGAAATCATTTTTTGCGATCGTCCCTACCAAGCCGCTAACATCATCGCCAGCCACGCAGACAAGCCCAGGAGTCACCTGCGGAGCCAATTAGAGAGCAAACTTCGCAGCGAACTTGAAAAACAACTGCTGACTTGTCTGCGCGGACAACTAGAAAACCAGCTAAAACGTCAACTGCAAAATCAACTCGAAAATGAACTTTACACCCAACTGCAAAGCCAACTGTGGAGTCCCCTGCGCGATCATTTAGCGATGGAAATAGCGAGCAAATTGCCGATCGATTTAAGGGGACAGCGGGCCCGGTATTTGCACTACACCCATCTCAACAAACAACTAGATAATTGCATTCAACCGGAATTGTGGGCTAGTGGCGGGAGTTTGTTAGATTTTTGCATTTCTGTGTTGAATTGCGCGCACTCCTACGGCAATATCTGGACAATTTTTCAATCGCTTGTCAAGACTTGCGGCTGGATTTTTCCCTATGACAAAGTTTGTGTAGTGTGCGAAAAGCCGATCGCACTTTCGGCAGATAGCAACCACCGCTTGCACGCCGGAAGCAGCACCCGCCGTACAATTTGCCGACGGTTTGGCGATTTACGCCTATCACGGCGTGATTTTACCCGAATGGTACGGCCGCCTGCAACCCCGCGAGTGGCAGTCTAAATGGCTGTTGAAGGAGCACAACGCAGAGGTTCGGCGAGCCTTAATTCAGGGCATCGGGTGCGATCGTATTTGTCAAGAACTAGCAGCCACAGAGTTAGACACTTGGCAGGAATATACCCTGTTAAAAATGGATTTTGAGGACGATTTCGACGCCGATGGGATGCCATTACCAGTTTTTTTGTTAAAAATGACCTGTCCGAGTACGGGGTTTGTTCATGCGCTGCGAGTTCCTCCAAATGTGACCTCTGCACAAGAAGCAATTCGTTGGGTAAACTGGGGAATTGAACCGGAGGAGTTTTCGGTGCAAACTTGAATATTTCTATTTACCTAAAAGTCAGTTAGTTCGTCCTTATGAAAGCCCGCCAGGGGTTTAAACCCACGGGGCTTTTAGCTAAAGTCCGTTTTAACGGACTGGTAGTATTAAAACACCTCACAAATTAACAGCCACTATTTTATGAAATTGCGCTCTTACTCTCCTTAATTTATGTTTAAAATCAGTCCGTTGAAACCGACTTTCGCTATGTATGAAGCAGGGGTTTAAACCCCTGCCGGATAGTGCCGCAGTCGCGTAGAAAGTTGATACTAACGAATGAAAATTAAATAACTTACAGTTTTTATTGTTCTTGTGAGATGGGCGTCCCGCCCGTCCTTTCTAGACGGGCGGGACGCCCATCCCACAAATATGTGTAAATTATTTAATTCGCGATGCTTACCTGGAGCTCACTGGCAATTAAATATCAGACATCAAACCGGAAACATCTCATTTTAACAAAAATCATTTTTTACAGTGCAAGCTGTCACCAGCTCGCGACAGCACTACAAAAGTAAAACTGAGATGCTCCATAGGACGACCGACCTGATATAATCAATTAAAAATTAATACCCTTGCCATTAGATCATGACTAGCCCTACTGCAACTCTTTTGATTTCCTGTCCCGATCGCAAAGGGCTTGTCGCCTTACTTGCTAATTTTATCGCTTCCCATAATGGCAATATTATCCACGCGGATCACCATACTGATTTTACCGCAGGATTATTTTTAAGTCGTCTCGAATGGCAATTAGACGGTTTTGACTTAAGCATTGAAGACATGACAGATGCTTTTAGTGAACTTGCCAAGGATTTACAAGCAAATTGGCAATTACATTTCTCTGAGGAAGTTCGACGGATTGCGCTTTGGGTAAGCCGCCAAGATCATTGCTTGTTAGATTTGATTTGGCGAGAACGCTCTAAAGAAATGCCTGGGAAAATCCCCCTGATTATCAGTAACCATGAAAAGTTAAAGCCCATTGCCGAACAATATGGTATCGATTTTGAGTATATTCCCATTAATAAAGAGAACAAGGCTATTCAAGAAGCACAACAGTTAGATACTCTCAAAAAATATAACATTGATTTAGTAGTCTTAGCAAAATATATGCAGATTTTGAGTCAAGATTTTATGAGCAAATTCCCCAATGTGATTAATATTCACCATTCATTTTTACCCGCGTTTGTGGGGGCAAATCCCTACGAAAGGGCTTATGAAAGAGGAGTGAAAATTATTGGTGCCACTGCCCATTATGTGACGCCCGATTTAGATGCTGGCCCGATTATTGAGCAAGATGTTGTGCGGGTGAGTCACCGCGATGAAGTGTCGGACTTGGTTCGGAAAGGTAAAGATTTAGAACGGATTGTTTTGGCAAGGGCGGTTCGATATCATTTACAAAATCGTGTTTTGGTTTATGGCAATCGCACTGTTGTTTTTGCTTGAATTTTTAATTTGATTGGCTAGTGCGTTGCTCTAATTTTGGGGACGGGCAAGATGCCCATCCCACAACAAAAATGTGAGATAGGCATCTTGCCTGTCCAGCTATTTTTATAAGACGGATAATAAGCAATCCTGGAAAGATGCGAGGTGCCTGAAATAGCTCCTCGCATTTGATTAATCTCACGAGATTACCAGAAATAATTGATTGAAAGCGTCTCCGTTTTAGGGAGAAATTAAAATCAGACGATTCATTGCTCCAATCCTCGGACTTCCAGGTAGAGGTTGCTGTCAACTGTCAACTGTCAACTGTCAACTGTCAACTGAATGAAATCCGGGCGGATAATGTTTCGGCGTAAGCGCGATCGATCAATTGGCGAGCAACCGTCTGAATTCCGGTATGCTCGTAATAATTGGTAGTCATGTCCAAAAACGCGGCGACATAATCCAATTTGTCATCGGTAACATCGACGTATTGCTTGAGATTGCCTAAAACTGTGGCGGGAGTTAAGCCGCGAGATACCACTAAATTGTTCATCCAACCTTGGGCTGAGGCGAAGGTTGCTGTCACGAATCCGAATTTTTGGGCATTGTTGGCGCCGGGAATTAGGTTGCTGATGTTTTGAAAGGTTGAGTTTTGCTGCAAGGTTCCAGGATTTAAGCTGCTTAGGGTATTTTGCGCTACTTTGATAAAGTCCGGGCCGAGGGGAATTAAGCCATCAGCGCATACTAATGCAGCCATCCGCATTAGAGATTCGCTTTTGTATTCTGATAAGTAATTGGCAAAGCTTCCCACGTTGTCAAGGGAAATTTTGTTGAGTTTGCAGAAGACGATGAGTTCGATCGCCACTTTGACGCATAAGTCGATCGTTTGAGTGGTGTCAGCCTTGGGAGTCAGGCGGCTCATAAACGACAGAAAGCCGATTTTTTCGCCGATTTTATTCGCCATAGCAGTCGCTCCTAAGGCACTGTCAGCGCTGTCTGCAAGCTGGTAAAGCTTGACTGCGCCTTGATAGGGTTCGTTGGAGTTGGCGTAAAGCTCGATCGCCCGGGCGCGAATTTTTTCCACTAAAGCGCGATCGGTTTCCCCTGTGAGCGATCGAATAGTATTATCAAAACCAGATAAATTATTCCATTCTCCCGGAACCACAAAATCCAGGGATTTGAGCATCATCACAGTAATCCCAGAATCCGGCAAATTATCAACCAATTCCACAATTGACTTGCTCACAACAAACTCCTAAATAACCATATTTGATAGTGTTCTTCCAAATACTCCAACTGCGGCAAATCCGATTCCAGATTTCCCGGTAATATCATGTCCGAAGATTAAGATTGGTTCGTAGTGAGGACTTTAGTCCGCATCCAAGAAAGGACTAAAGTCCTCACTACGAACCTTGTAAAGTTTCATTGTCTAACATCACTAAAAATTACCAAAAGGTGTTATAATGGGTGGCGCAAAACAGAAAAATATAAAATATGACTGTCGCAGTTAACAAAACTCCAGGATTAGCATCGCGCTTAGTAAACGGCGTACTCTCCATCAAACCTTTAGCCGATTTAGCCAAGCATCAAGCGCGGGAAATGATGATAAACAGAGCCGAAAAAATCGGAGTGCATTGGCGAGAAGAAGCGCAAACACTTTTGTCCCGAAATTGGGATGCAGAATTGCTCAGCGTAGAAAATCCCGATTTGGTTTACCCGAAATATTATCTAACTTCATTCCACGCTTACGAAAAAGGTAATATGAGTTGGGAAGCTGCCACAGAAGTTGAAGTTGCAGCCCGTGCAGTTCATGCGGGAATTTGGCCAGAAGCGGGTGCAGAAGGCGATGCTAAACTCCGCGCTAGCTATCACGAAATCGTCAAAGCTCAAATTTCCCAAACACCGCAAGATATTGTCGATTTGGGATGCAGTGTGGGAATGAGTACGTTTGCGCTTGGGGATGTTTACCCGGAAGCAAAGATGACTGGGGTGGATTTGTCGCCTTATTTTTTGTCGGTTGCTCAATACCGTTCACAACAGCGAGAAGCGGAATTTTCTAATCAAAAATCTCCAATTTGGGTGCACGCTGCTGCTGAATCTACTGGTTTACCTGCGGCTTCTTTTGATTTAGTTTCTATTTGTTTAGTTTGTCACGAACTGCCACAAAAAGCAAGTAAGGAAGTATTTCGGGAAGCGAGGCGTTTGCTGCGCTCTGGCGGACATTTGACAATTATGGATATGAATCCTCAGTCGGAAGTTTATGCCAAAATGCCTCCTTATATTTTGACTTTGCTCAAGAGTACGGAGCCTTATTTGGATCAGTATTTTGGGTTGGATATTGAGCAGGCTTTGGTTGATTCGGGTTTTGCGGTGCCGACAATCACTTGCAATACTCTCAGACATCGGACTATTGTTGCTCAAGCAATATAGCGGTTTTTAGTTGACTGTATTTGAGATGCTTGGGTAGGACACGGCAGTGCTGTGTCCCTACTGTATTTTAATGTCAAAAATGTTGGCGGTCAATGAGGCTCTAAAACTGGATGCGATCGCAAATGTGGTAGAATTAATACTTAGACAGCAGTCTTAGTTAGATCGTGTTGAGAGAAACCTAAAAAAAGGATATCATCATGAACCCGACAGCCCCCCCTCAAAAGGTCATTGATTGTTTGCAGGTTATTTTGGATGCCACAGCCTCAAAAAATTACGAGCTGTTTACCACGGTGGGCGATGCAGACTACAAAACGGGAATTGCACAAGAAATGTTCGATAATGTTAGCGATGAACTCGGTTCCCGCCTGCAAAACGGATATTCAATTAGTTATTTTGGTGAGTTGACACAAGATGGTTTTCAGGTTTATTTGTGGAAGCTGAGTTTTGCAGATGGTGGAGATGAATTTGTGGCACGTATGACTATGAATGGAGACAAGGTTGCTGGGATTTTCATAGCATGATGTCAGATCCAGGTTGGTAGTGAGGACTTCAGTCCTCAGAAAACATAAAACTATGAGGACTGAAGTCCTCACTACCAACTTATTGGCACCCTTAAATTTATGTGATCTTGACAAATTCAAGCGCGGCAATTAGGTTTTAATAGAGAGTTGTTGTCATACATAGAATTATGGTACAGGTCAAAATATCCGGCTTGAGAGAGCATCTCCATCCTATTAAGCCCCAACTCTCTGATGTCATTAATTCCTGTGTCGTAGATGCACTCCAATATCCACCGGATAAACGTTCACATCGATTCTTTTTGTTCGACTCGTCTGATTTTTTTTATCCTACAGGGCGCACAGAACGTTACACTCTTATTGAGGTGAGCATGATTGAAGGACGCAGTGTCGAAATGAAAAAGCAGTTGATTCGTTTATTGTTTGAGCGATTACAGCCGTTTGGAATTTCCACACAGGATTTAGAAATCACGATTTTTGAGAATCCGAAACACAATTGGGGTTTTCGAGGCTTACCGGGTGACGAACATCAACTCAATTATAAAATCGAAGTGTAGCCGATCGCTCTTAACTTACAACAAAGCGGTCGATCGACTGTAAAGCTCGATCGACCGCCAATCTCTCCCCTCAGTGAAAAAAGCAACTTCCGCCCTCATCCACCCCTCAACTGCTTGACCAAGTGAACTAACTCTGGTAAAATTAGCTTTTCCACAGCTAGTTTCACGCCATTACTCGATCCAGGAAGAGAAAAGACTAACTTGCCTTGATACACGCCTGCAACAGCGCGAGATGCGATCGCCCTAGAACCAATTTCTTGATAGCTCAAAAACCGAAATATCTCGCCAAATCCAGGTAAAATCCTGTCGAGCAAACTCTCCATCACATCGTAAGTAGTATCTCGTGGAGAAATACCCGTCCCGCCACTCAAAACTATCGCATCCACATCTTCGCGCTGGGCAAGCGCCTGCATTTGCAATACAATTTTTGCAGCATCATCTTTAACAACAGTGTAAGCTACCACAGAGTGACCTGCATCTTTTAGCAATTTTTTCGTTAACAAACCGCTATTGTCTGTGTCAGCAGAGCGCGTATCGCTAACAGTCATGATAGCGCAATTTACGGTTATTTTAGATAAATCGGGGTGAGGAATTTGCGTCATTGTTTCTTGTCGTAAGTAATCGGCAACCAGCAATCGGCTATCGGCCAATTACCAATTACCAACTACCAATTATTAACTATCTATTATGCCTTGCTAAATCCTAAGCCGTTTGCTTCCGAGTAGCGTTCCATGAAACGCATAAAGCGTTCCCAGTCAGCGGCACTTTTCATCAGATAAAGAGCTTCTAAACCCGCAGGTTGACCATTGATGAACTTAGCCTTAACTTCGCGAGTCAGAAGTTCGCCTTCTTCGTCGATCATGTACATTCCAGTAATGTCTTGGGTACTATCGTTGCTGAGAGATTTCGGATTTTCAAAGATAAATGTGGCAGTGCCTTGAGCTCCGCTTTTAGAACGAGTTAGGCGGACTTCGGGTACAGTATCTTCGTCTATACCCCGGGAGAATTGAATTTTAGCCATAATCTGAGAGTGGAACCTTAAAGATTGCTGAATTTCTTAATATTTTTATCATAAAACGATTTGGACGCTCGGAAAGCAAGACTTGCGGAGATTGTCCGATGGGGATCGGAGGAGAGGGGCTATTTTTTAGGTACGTAGTTGCCTGAGCCCTGGCTCTCTCCTTCACTATTCGCTGTTTTGCTATCTTCGTTTTTTCCGATATCCCCAAAGAGCGCTGAAGCGCAACTACGTACCAAAGAGAGCGCCCAAGCGCAACTACGTACCTTTAGACGATGTAGGGAGAGTTAATGGGCTCTGCGCGGTTTGTGGCTACCAGAGTTTGGTAGACGAGGGCGGATATCTCGGCGCGGGTGATGTCGCGGGCGGGGGAAAGCTTGTCGCGGGCGGGATAGTTGACTACGATTTTGCGCTCTGTGGCGGTGGCGATGGAGTCGGTGGAAAAACTGGGAATTAAAGCCCGATCGGCATAAACGCTCAAAGAATTAGGATTGCCGCCCGCCAACTGCAAGCCGTTTACCAATGATACGATCGCCTGAGCTTTAGTCAAATTCTGTTCCGGGCGAAACGTGCTGTCGGGATATCCAACCAAAAACCCGCCTCGATTCGCTTTGACGATCGCACTTTGGGCCCAAAAATCCGCCGCCACATCCTTAAAAACCGTTGCTTCACGGCGCGGCGCCAACTGAAACGCCCTCGCCAACAACGCCGCATACTGAGCCCTAGTTAAACTCTCGTCAGGTTTAAAAGTGCCGTCGGGAAACCCGTTAACAATATTCATCTTAGCGAGGCGATCGATAAAATCCTTAGCCCAGTGCGTGCTGATATCGCTAAACTTTACACCTCCAGGTGTCGGAGTCGGAGTCGGAGTTGGAGTCGGAGTCGGAGTAGGTGTCGGAGTTGGAGTCACATTTCCCAACTCAAATAAACCTTTTACCCGCGAAGGATTGAGCTGATTTCCCAGGGCAAAAATCTTAGTCGCAGTAGCATTTTGCAAATCAAATTCGCCATTGTTGGCAAAAATATTTCCCCCTAAATCTTGAGCCGTACCAAGATCTGGCAGAGATTTTTCCACCGCAGTCAAACCATCTTCGGTATTTTTTTCAATGCGATTCTTCCGCACAACCGGCTTAGAGCTCCCCGTTAAAACGATACCGGAGCGATTGGCGACAATTTGGTTGTCAACAATCAAAGGAGCCGATTGAGCTTGTAGAGAAATGCCGAAACCGGTATTTTGAAAAAGATTGCGCCGCAGCACACCTTTAGCACTTCCAGCCATAATTACCCCAGCCGCTGAGTTTTCCAGAAATATGTTGTCTAGAATCCCAGGATTAGCAGTACCTGTGGCAAAAACACCTTCGCGCTTACAAAGCGTAAAAGTGCAGTTAGCCACAGTAGGAGAAGTTGACTCCATCCAGACTCCGGTACCGCGAATATCTAGATTGGTGACAGTTACTCCCCGCAATTCCGCATCAGTTGCTAGCAGTAGAGTGATATTTTGACTCGCAGCGGTGGGACTGACAAATTTGCCACTTCCTTGAATTAGAGTACCGCTTCCTTTGTTGGATTCATTACCGATAACTTTGACTCCAGAGGGAATGTCTAAGGGAAATTGTTCGCCGCTAGCTGCGCTGTAAGTTCCCGCTGCTAGCTGAATAACTGTTCCCGATGCAGCGCGACTGATTGCGCGGGCGATCGTTTTGAATGGGGCTGATTGGCTGCCGGCTGCGGAATCGCTGCCTGTTTGGGGGTTAACGTAAAGTGTTGCCATGTTTTTGCTGTATGGATAATTTGCGATCGACTTTTAGGCAATTTTCATTCTGTACGAATTTGACTGCGGATATATATTTAGCTTTGATTGGGAAGACAGCCATAGGGGATGACAACCCCTGGGGGATTGCCCCTACAAAATACTTGATTTCTCGTTACCCGAAATAGCAGGTACCCGACTTCTTGAAGAAGTCGAGTACCTGGGTATTAGGCTTTTTCATTCGGATCGAGTCGAGATTCCCTGCCCAAAAACCTTTACCGCTTCAGCCAAATCAGTTTCGCCCATCAAAATGCAGCGTTTTAGCAAATCAATATCCAGGGTTTCCAATCCTGACAATTCACTCTGAATTACTTCTTCATATCCATCTTCGCGGAGGTGATACAACCGCAAAGTACCATCCTCCCAAAACCAGATTTCTGGCACACCCAAAGCCCGATATTTTGGCAACTTGCTCAATCCACCGCTAGTATAAACTACCTCGATCGACAAATCGGGAATCAACTTAGGTTGTCCCAAACAAAAGGATTTGTCGGCTTGGGTTGAAACTTCTCCCGTTTTCTCCTGCGTCATTGAACCAGAAGGGTAAAACCTAAGGCCTTGCGCCAGCAAAAAAGTTGTCACCAAGTAACCAATAATTTCCGAAAAATTTTCGTGTTGGAATCCCGGCATTATAATTTCGATCGCACCTGCAAAAAAAGACAATTTTACCCCAGGGGAATCTTCGGAGCCCTTCTGGATTAACTTGAATTGCTCCCAGGTGCCGTTGAGCACCACTCGCCCATCGAGAATTTCGCGATCGAGAACTTGTGTCATTGAGCTACACCATTATCTCCTATGGGAATTATAACTGATATCATCTCCGTTCTCAAGAACAGGCTTTCCGGCCTGTTCCACAAATAATTAGTTTTCTTGTGGGGTAGGCCCCTGAGCCCGCCCGCTTCAACTCAAGAGGTTAATTTGGCAATGCAAGATGTTTGCAAAACTACTAAAAGTTGATTCTCAAAAACCGCACAACTCGTCATTGTTTGTGCTAAAATAGGAACTTTCCCTTGTTTGAGAGAAAGTATAGCTTCCGGTGTAGAATCAAAGTCTTCGATCCAGCCGTAATCCTCTACATACTTAAGAGTTAAGGCATTGCGATCGAGCATCCAAAAATCAATCCCATACTTGTTAATGAAGCTTAGCAATACGGGTTTATCAGCCGTATATTGAGCGCGAATCAAATCGCTAACTCGCTGTTGAAATCGGCTGTAGTAGCCTTTCTGATACGGCACTGCATATTCCTTTCCCACCAAAACCGAACGCTGGCTAAACGTTGGCAGATTATCGGCTTCTGGGGCGATCGAAGCAATCACAATATCTTGAGGTTGTTGCTGAAAAAATTTGTACAAAGCGGGCATTTTACCTTCTACATACCCGACTGTGGGAAATTTTTCCACTAAGCATGGATAAAGCACAACTGCGATCGCAATTATCACCATTGTAATTAGTGCAACTAGATTTTTTAACTTAAATTTTGTTTCCGTTGTTGATGCCCAGTTGCCGACGCCATCGATAATTAACGTCAGGGCGATCGCACTTATAAACACAACAATAAACCTCAAGCTATACGCAGTATAGCGTCCAGGCTGATAAAGCTTAAAAATGGTAGCGTGAGCCACCAAAAACATCGCAAAGGATGCTAAAAATAGCTGAAGCAACAGCCAAATTTTGCTATTAATCCGACTCGCTAACGGAAAAGCCGATCGCCTCCACAGCAACAGCAGCGGCAAAAACAGCCCCACACAGTGAGTTACAGGCGTAAACAGCGACTTGGGAAACATCCCGCTACCCCTACCAGTCAGCCAATAATCTACCGGATTTGGACGAAAAAAAGCATTTCTGCCGTCGGCTGCAAATACGCCCATTTGCTTTGCTTCTGCTGCGGTATAAGTCGGGCCAAATTCCGATTTATCCAAGGCATAGGGCAGCATTACTAGAAAGATTAGTCCCAAACCGGTACTGCAAAATAGGTAATTTGTGCGATCGCCCGACAAGCGCAAACGGCCGTTTTTCCAGGCTACCAGCCGCAAAACTAACACGCCAGCAGCAACCAAGGCGTAGGGAGGGTAGAATAATCCAATTAGGGCGATCGCCCCCAAACAGGGCAGCAACGAACTCCGCGACAAATAATATAAAAAACCGAGAAATATCGGATAGATAAAAGCTCTGGGCGTTGTGGAAGCCAAATCATCCGTCATCCACATATGCTGATTTAACAGCAAAGATGCGATAAATCCAGTCAGCGGCACTGGCAGCATTTCCAAGCAAAGCCCAAAACAGTAATAGGTGGAGATTAAGCCGAGAAATAGCGGCAATATTTTGTGAAAAAATAGCGGGTGAATGCCGATTGTTGCTGCTAATTTGTAGAGGGCGCTGTATCCTGCGGGGGCGACAGATTGAAAATAGTTAGCAATGAAATCGTTGGGGAACAATTGTCGATCGACAAACCGCATCATCCAGAAAACGTGCTGTCTCGCATCGTCTTGCACCATATACTCGGCGCTGAAAGCTTGAGCAATTCCTAAAACACCATAAACTGCGGCAAATGTCAAGCTCAGCATCAACCAGAATATTGTGCGCGATCGGGATTTTTCATCCACAGTCGCCGTCAGAAACTTGTGTAAGCGGGCAATTAATACCATTTGAGATTTGAGATTGGGAAAGAATGTGAAGGACGCACAACACGAACCAGTTTACCTTGCAAAGATTATGCTACTGTAATCGAAATGTGAATTCGGTTAACGAGTGCTTCCCAATCGCGATCGTTTTTACAGTAGCCACGGTTTCAACCGCCGAGTCTTATGGTGGCATATTGCCTCAGTAATGGTGCCCGTTGCGTAAATCCTATTAATTAACCGAATTACTGCGGCTGAATCCCGTTGAGAAACTCCGTTCTTGCCTCAATTATTGAAGGCATCAAAACGCACCGTACCAGCAATTCTAAATCCAACTCCGGCAAAAACTCACTTCTTAAAACTTGCTCGTAATCATCGTCGCGCAGCCGATAGATAGCCAACTGATTATTTGCCCAAAACCAAACTTCTGGGATGCGAAGTCGCAGATATTTAGTTAGTTTATTTGTGCTACCGCTAGAAATCGTCACTTCCACGGCTAAATCGGGATGCTCTTTCCTTGAACCTATATAATAAGACTCATCAGGTTCAAATGATACATCTTTTGCCTGGTTTCTGCGAGTTGCACTCCCTACAGGAATGAAATTAATCCCTTTCTCAAAAAAGTAAAGTCCTATAAATATAGCCAGAACACTTTTTATCTGTTCGTGGTCTTCGCCTAGCGTCATAAACTGCACACACCCATCTAAATAAGTTATTCGCAAGCCTGGGGCATCTTCTATTAAGGTTTGTAGCGCCTCAAATTGCTCCCAAGTATAATAACCTGGCAAGGTAAAGCGTTCTTCTTTAACAATTGTTATTAGTTCTGAAACTTGTACGACCATGGGCGCAATGCTCCGAATAAAAATCAGTAGCCCTGCCTTAGTATAACCTAAATAGGGACTATTCATCAAAGTTAATTTGACGGTTAAATATTACTGCGATGATTCTGGGCGATCGCATATTGCCTCAGTACAGGTGAAATTGTGTAAAAATTTGCTTGTTGTTCAATCAAACAACGCCGGGATAAAGATTGCAGCGCATTTACCAAATCTGATGGGGGAATTCGGCTATTTTCTAGCAATTGGGTGAGGTTTATTGTATCGCTTGCTTTCGCCAACCAGGAGAGGACTTGTTTTTCTAGTTCGGATAGGCGATCGCACTGCTGCTGTAAAACATCTTTCAAATCTTCGGGCAACAATATGGTATCATCTGGTAATAACTCTGTGACGCATCCGCCCAACTCTTGAATCAGAGTCGCGACGCTTTTTAACCAGAGGAGATTGCCTTGGTAGCGCTGAATCAATGCTGAGTAGTTGTCGATGTCTGCTAATCCATAATCTCTGAGGATTTCCCGTGCGGCGTAGAGGTAAGACAATTGAGCTGGGAGGCATTGTTGATATGGGAAAAATTGAAGTAGGAAAGTGTAAAATATATGATGATGGTAATTTCAGATAGCCTGATTGTTGTTGTGCGCTGGGGCTGCGAGCCAGCGCCCTTCTTATTTTTTCAAACCAGAGCGATCGCCCTTTCCGACATATTCCCTTAACCCTCGCGTCACCCCAACCTCTTTTTCCACCGACAATCCGACGATCGATTTCCACCATCTCAAAGGGCACTGATTGCAGACTCTTAGCGTGAAGCGTAGCTATCCCGTAGGGATCTCGCCACAGCGAAAAAGGGATCTCGCCCTATGCGCTACAATAAACGTAAAGCTCATGATTAGTCTTTCAAAAATTAACATGATAAACATAGACTTACCGCCATCTGATCCATTCACAAACCTCAAAGTGACGCTCCTGCTAGAAGCACTGACATCCGGGCAAGTTGTGGCATCTGTCAGAGAGTTTCCAGACTGTCGAGTGAAAGCAGAAACACGAGAAATGGCGATCGCCCAAATTCAAGCTACCTTTTTAGAACGGCTCAAAAATATAGAAGCGATTTCCTGGAACGTGCCAATTCAGGGTTCAGAACCAACCTGGATGAAGTTTGCAGGTGTCTTTAAAGACGATTCCGATTTTGCGGCAATTATGGAATCAATTCGCGCCGAACGAACCTCAGATGATGACTCGGAAGTCGATCCTTCCTATTACTTGTAGAGGCGGCTTAAAGTGTGTCGATATATTCTGGATACCGATTGCGTTTCGCTGATTCTTTACAATCATCCCCAAGTCACCGCTAACGTCGCAAAGCATCAAGTTTCTGTCACGATTGTCACGGTTCAAGAACTCTTTAATGGCTGGATTGGCAGGATTAACGATCCGTCGATGCTGCATAACCTACCTGCACTCTATTCAAAACTTTGGACAACTGTAAAATATCTCCAAACTATTGAGGTACTGGATTTTACAGCAGAAGCTGATAGTTGTCTCAAGAAACTGTTAAAAGATCATCCGCCTCTGCGGAAAAATCGCCTGCAAAAAGATATGCGGATTGCAGCTATTGCCTTGTCCGTTGGTGCTACCGTTGTCACCCGCAACCAACGAGACTTTGCTCAAGTTCCCGGATTGTCAATCGAAGATTGGACGCTTTAGTGCGTAGGCGATCGCCCTTTCCGACATATTCGCTTAACCCTCGCGTCACCCCAACCTCTTTTTCCACCGACAATCCGATCGATTTCCACCATTTCAAAGGGCGCTGATTCGAGATCCCTTTTTTATTGCTCGATCGCCCTATAAAAAGATATTGACGATGATAGTGGAGATTGGGAAAAATACGATCTATGATAGATTTAAGCAATTATTCTCAAAAACCTATGGAATACAATCAAATTATCACGATTGAACCTGGAAAACGCAGCGGCAAGCCGTGTATTCGGGGAATGCGAATTACTGTGTACGATATCCTAGAGTATCTAGCTGGTGGTATGACAGAGGCAGAAGTTCTAGAAGATTTTTCGGAACTCACTTCCCAAGATATCAAAGCTTGCCTTGCCTTTGCTGCTGACCGTGAGAGAAAATTATTTTTGGCATCGATTTGAAACTACTACTGGACGAAAACTTATCAGACGGAATTATTCACAGGATTATCGATCTGTATCCCGATTCCGCTCATGTCAAAACCTTGGCACTTACCAATACTGATGATTCAATTATTTGGGAATATGCTCGTGCGAATAATTTCGTAATTGTTTCCAAGGATTCTGATTTTCATCAACGGAGTTTGCTGTACGGTCATCCACCAAAATTTATCTACCTTCGGATTGGTAACAGTCCAACCTCCAAGATTGTTCAAATATTAAGAGATAATTTTGACATTATAATTCAATTTTGGAATAGCGAAGTAGAAAGCATCTTAGTATTGGCTTAATGCGTTGGCGTTGCCCGCAGAAAGCATCGCCCTTTCCGACATATTCGCTTAACCCTCGCGTCACCCCAACCTCTTTTTCCACCGACAATCCGATCGATTTCCACCATTTCAAAGGGCGCTGATTCAGCAAAAAAAGGGCGATTATTCTGAGAACGCGAGTTTAGAGGCTAAACTAGATGTATATAATCTTAAATAAACGATATGCCTCTCAGCGAACTTTTACCTACCGTCAACCAACTATCCCATCAAGATAAACTTCGACTTATTCACTTTCTCCTGCTTGCAGTTGCCAAGGAAGAAGGATGCAGCTTAGAACCTAATGAAGATAGTAATTCAAAAAATGTACTCCTGAATCAACTAGCATCAACCAGCGCAGTTGTATGGTCTCCACAGGCAGATAGTGCAGGAGTTAAAGCATTATCAGAACTTCTAGTTGCCACCCAGGAATCAGCCAATGCTTAATCGTCAAAGATTTGCATTTACAGAACGAATTGATAGCCTTGGCCGTTCGAGCATTCTGCCATATTTGCCCATCACACTCTCCAATGGCAGCAACTCTGTAGAAGTGATGGCATTATTGGATACGGGTGCGAGTGTCAACGTCTTGCCCTATGAGATTGGTCTACAACTAGGGGCAATATGGGAACAGCAAACCGTTCCTATTCAGTTGAGCGGGAATTTGGCTAGCAGCGAGGCCAGGGGATTGGTTCTTTCGGGTACAGTTGCTCAATTTTCGCCGATCTTACTTGCATTTGCCTGGAGTCGATCGACAGATGCGCCGGTAATCCTTGGACACCTCAACTTTTTTGCGGAGTTTAATGTCTGCTTTTTTCGTCATGAGTTAGCTTTTGAGGTTTACCCAATACAGAAATGAAGAGAGGCTGCACAGTCATTGCAATGCGATTTTATGCTTGTGCAAACTGGGATGAGGTAAATTAGTGCGTTGGCGAAGCCGACCTTTGGCATCGCCCTTTCCTACATATTCGCTTAACGCTCGTGTCACCCCAACCTCTTTTTCCACCGACAATCCGATCGATTTCCACCATCTCAAAGGGCACTGATTGCAGACTCTTAGCGTGAAGCGTAGCTATCCCGTAGGGATCTCGCCCTTTCTGACATATATTGCTTAATTTGACACTAATGCTCTAGTCCTTAACCCTGACTTAAGAGGACTGAAGTCCTCACTACGAACCAGGTTTGTAGTAAGGACTTCAGTCCTTTCAAATGTTAAGCTGGAAATTACAGAAATAGAACTGCAATACCGATCGCGATCGCACCAATCCCCATCACAAAAGACCAGAAACGGTGATAGCTGCTAACCGTCGTACCGCTATCGCTTTCAAGCTGAATCAAATCCATCCAAGGCGCCACACCCCGGCGGAACCAACCCAAAGCACTAACATCCATACCAATCAAACTTTTAACCCGTTTCATCCCAAACAGAAAATTACCAATCGGCCCAAAACGAGAAGCATAATGTAGATACATCATTCCCGTTCTGTCTTGCAATTTCAAATCAGAACCAAACGCATAACCCGCATCACCGCGACCAATTAATTCGCCTTGTAGTTTCGCAGGTTGACCGCGTAAAGGACTAGCATAAGGGTCAGACATTAAAGTTAAAACATCCAACTCTTCTGCTTGTGCGTAATTCGGGAACATCACCAAAGCTTTGATTAAAATTCCCACGCCCAAACCGATTAAAGCACAAGCAACCATCATCATCGGATTCGCAGCCGAGAGGGAAATGCCGATCGCAAAACCCACCGCCAAACCCAGAGTTTCCGCACTGTACAGCAGCAAATCAAAAAAGAAATTTCCGTACAATTTCCGCTTGCTCAAATGGTGACCCTCGCCCACAATCCGACCCATGTCAAACTCAATATCCAAGCCTAATTGTTCCGCATAGGTGCTCAACGCGCGAACTCGCTTACCAGTCAGCGGGTGAGTCGAATTCAACTCCATCCACCAACCCCACGGATTGAACATATCCCACAGAAAAACTCGTCCAATTTTTTCCGGTTTCGACGAAATCCGGTAAGCAGTACCGCTAGATACCGCAGCTTTTGCATCGTAAATGCCTAAAGCGCGAGTTCCTTCTAACAAGCGGCTGGGTTCCGTTGCTCTTTCTCCTTCTTCCAAAATACCGTAAGCAATTTTTACCAAAGCGCGCGATAAAGCGTTGGGGTTTCCGGTAGTTTCGGCGGCAAAATGGTCTGCAAAATATTCTCGTGTCCGCGACAGATACAGCAGCAAATAAGTGCCGGCGATGTAAAAAAAATAAGCCACAGCAGCGACGCTACCTGCCGCACTTCTAGCTTTATCGCCAGCGCTTCGACCGAGGCTTTGAGCTGTAGTGTAAATTAAATAAGTAATCTGCACTAAAGTTGAAGCTAAAGTCATTACTGCAAAGTCCCAATGGACGATGTGACCGAGTTCGTGGGCGTAAACAGTGGCAATTTCATCGTCGTCTAAATAGGTGAAAAGACCTTGACTGACGACTAAGCGAGCGCTGTTAGGAAAGGAACCGTAGGTAAAAGCAGTAGGGTTTTGGTCGTCGATAATTCCTAAACGCGGCTGTTTGAGGTTTTTCTGTTTGCAAACCTTCTGAATAACTTTCGCCGTTTCTGGACTCAGGCTGTCAATTTCTGCTAGGGAAACCCAGCGAGTATTGTAGAGCCAATTTTGAGTTAAGTCCATCAAGTAAGGCGATAGGAAAAAAGCCGCAATGTTAAAAATCAGAGTTATGGGAAGTGCGATCGCCAATCCGGTAACTGGATCGGGGCCGTTGAGAATGAAAACTGAGGCTAAGGATAACACGAACACCATACCAAATAGCATGATGATAGTGGCGCCGGAAGCTAAAACGAGGTTTCCGCCAGTTTTCTGGATCAGTTTAATCCCGGCTTTGGGCGATCGCCCTGCCTTGCGTAAAGGAGCTTGAGATGACATAATATTCTCCTAAGGTTATTGACAAAAGGTAATTACCGTGGGAATTTATCTATACTTCACTGTTTTAACCTGTCACTACGGAGCGCGCTAAGGAGTCTCAACAAAAATATATAATTTCCTGTAAATTGTTAAGATGGAAAACCGCCCGCCCAATTTATTTCCAAAAATCCAATTCCCATTTCAAAACTCAACAATCAAAACTATTTATAGCGGTCATCAGAAAGATGAGGTACGTTGTTGGGCTTGGGCCCTTCTTGGTTTAATTGGTTATATAAGCTGTCAGTTATCCCTCATCTTTTTGAGAAAGGCTATATTTCAAAGTTACAAAAAAGAATTGGTTTCAAGCCGGAACCCTTGTATGGAGAAATTAAAATCAGACAATTCGAGGTCGCCCTCAAGCTGTCAACTGTCAACTGTCAACTGTCAACTGTCAACTGTCAACTGTCAACTGTCAACTGTCAACTGTCAACTGTCAACTGTCAACTGTCAACTGTCAACTGTCAACTGTCAACTGTCAACTGTCAACTGTCAACTGAATGAACGCCATGTCGATTATTGAAATTGCCCAAAAAACGCGCCAAGCTGCTAGGAAATTGGCAGTTTTGTCCGCTGATGCCAAAAATCAAGCGATTGAAGCTATTGCTAAAGCTTTAGAAGCTGCTGCGCCGGATGTTTTGGCGGCGAATGCTGCTGATTGCAAGGCTGCTGAGGCGGATGGCATTGCCAAACCGCTGTACGATCGCCTGAAGTTAGACGAAAGCAAGTTGCAAAGTGCGATCGCGGGTGTGCGCGACGTTGCCAAGCTCCCAGAGGCGATCGGTGTCGTCCAAATTCACCGCGAATTAGACACAGGATTAATTCTGAAGCGTATCACCTGTCCTTTAGGGGTTTTAGGGATTATTTTTGAAGCGCGCCCAGAAGCCTTAATTCAGATAGTATCCTTGGCAATCAAATCCGGCAACGGCGTAATTCTCAAAGGCGGCAGAGAGGCAGTCCGTTCCTGCGAAATCTTGACAAAAGTCATTCGCCAAGCATTAGCAGAAACCGCAGTCAATCCCGAAGTAGTCCAGTTATTAACCACGCGGGAAGAAACAATCGAACTGCTAAAAATGGATGAATATATAGATTTAATTATTCCCAGAGGTTCCAACTCTTTTGTCCAGTTTGTGCAGGACAATACCCGAATTCCTGTGTTGGGACACGCCGACGGAATTTGTCATTTGTATGCAGACAAAGCTGCGGATATCAACAAAGCAGTAGAGATTGCCGTCGATGCCAAAACTCAATATCCCGCCGCGTGTAATGCCATTGAAACTATGTTAGTTCACAGTGCGATCGCGCCCAAATTCCTGCCCATAGTTGCCGAAGCATTGCAGCAAAAAAAAGTCGAACTGCGGGGAGACGAACCAACTCGCGCCATCTTGGATATTGCCGCAGCTACAGAAACAGATTGGTCAACAGAATACAGCGATTTGATTTTGTCAATCAAAATCGTAGATTCTGTGGAAGAGGCAATTAATCACATCAACACTTACGGTTCGAGACACACAGATGTGATTGTCACCGAAGATAGCGAAGCCGCCGAAACATTTTTAAATGGAGTAGATGCGGCCGGAGTTTATCATAATTGTTCGACTCGATTTGCCGATGGTTTCCGCTACGGTTTCGGTGCAGAAGTGGGGATTAGTACGCAGCAAATGCCACCTCGCGGGCCTGTTGGTTTAGAAGGGTTGGTGACGTATAAGTATCGAGTGGTTGGAGATGGTCATATTGCGGCTAGTTATGTGGGGAATGAGGCTAAGGAATTCACTCATCGGGATTTGTAAAAAGTCAATAATCGCGCAGAGTTATCATTAAGAACAGCACAGGATGTGAGAGGGAATTTAGAGTTTGAAATCGCGGCTATATGGTAAAATCACCTGTGCTGTGCTAGGAGTGAAAGTCTAATTGCATTATGGCGAATTTACCAGATGAAACCTTAACCACAATTTCTAACTTGTTGCCTCGCTTGTTTCAAGTGATTAACCTAGCGACGGAAACGGAGTCTAGCTTGTTTGAGCAATATGGCGAGACAGATGAGACGATTGATGAGCTAGAGCAAGTCAGAAATGCAGAGGAAAGGTTAAGAACTTTGTACAATCGCATTTATGGGTTAGTGTTGCAGATAGCTGAGTCTCAACCAGCAGCTAATTCTGCTACACTAAATTTACTGTATCAGTCAATCGAACAGGCAGTCGCTACAGCCTATGCTGTAGAGGCAACAGCTCAAGAAACAAAAAGAAATTGGAACTTATTATGAATAATGAAAAAAAAATTCCTGATGCGGAGACTAGAGCAAAATCAATAGCTCGCTGGCGCGAAGTGAATTTAATGTTGGAAGATTTGAATATGAAGTTGGCGCAGGCTCAGGCTCTAGCAGAAGTCGATTTACAAAATAGCCCGCTTTACGTGCGTCGCCGGGAAAGAGTCAGAAAGCAGTTAGAAGCTTTGAAAGAGCATAAGTTAGCAGAAAAAGCAGGTGAATAAGCGCGATCGCAGTTGGGATGATTTTAAGAGTAGGCTGTTAGACACCCGACTTTAAAAAAAGTCGGGTATCTAGTATTTTTGTGAAGCCGTTTCTTACTTCTTAGTTATACTTTAAGTCAAACTTCTCTGATCGTCTATTCCTATGACTCTCATAGAAGATATAGATGATTTAATTAATTGATTTAATCAAATCACAAACCTCTACACCATCAAAGTGCGATCGCCCTCACAGCCAACCAAACTTAGCTACAATAAGCTATACCGTCCCCCGCGACTCCCCAAATCGAACAATCCGCCCTGGTTTATGTCCAACCCTTCCCCCCTAGCCCCAGGTTCCACCCTCGAAAAACGCTACCGCATCATCCGCGAATTAGGCCGCGGCGGCTTCGGGCGGACTTACCTCGCAGAAGATATCAATCGTTACAACGAACATTGCGTGCTCAAAGAGTTTTCCCCGGTGGTTCAAAGCCCCAAAGCCGCCGAATTGTTCGATCGCGAATCGAGTATGCTTTACAGCCTTCAACACCCGCAAATCCCCCGCTTTCGGGAACTTCTGCGAACCGATATCGGCGGTAGTCAAGCTTTGTTTTTAGTGCAAGATTATATCCCTGGTCAAACCTACGAAGAAATACTGATATCGCGCCAGCAACAAGGTAAAAATTTTAGCGAAGCCGAAGTTACTCAAATACTATTTCAGCTTTTACCAGTTTTAGAATACATCCACTCGAAAAATTTAATTCACCGCGATATCTCGCCGGACAATATTATTCAGCATGATGCTGACAAACTACCGTTTTTAATTGATTTTGGTTCTGTCAAACAAATCGCAGCGAGTGCTCTATTTCAGTCTAAGGGACAATCGGATACGGCGATCGGCAAACAGGGATATTCGCCGATCGAACAAATGCGACAGGGTAAAGTGTCTCCGGCTAGCGATTTGTATGCTTTGGCTGTCACCGCTTTAGTCTTGCTGACAGGGAAAAAGCCTCAGAAATTGTACGATGTTAATCAAAAAACCTGGGATTGGCGGGATCGCGTCAGTGTCAGTCAAAACTTAGGGATGGTATTGGATCGGATGTTAGCAGATCGATCAGGCGATCGCTACCAATCTGCAAAAGAAGTCCGTGAAGCACTCAAAGACCCAAAATTATCCCAAATTGGCAGTATAATCTCCCAAATGGTCACAATGAATTTTGTCGGCCGCCCCTTCAAAAACGCCACTCAAACTCCTACCAGCAATCATACTCCTGTCAACCAAAACCCTCAAATTGTTAAAAACACCAATATTTTAAAATTAATTCCTTGGAAAACTGTCGCTAGTTTAAGCGTGGTTTTATTGCCGGGAGTGTTAGCTTTTGGTGCCGTCAAATCTGGTTTTACCCTACCCAAACTGCCTGAATTACCCAAGTTTCCGGAACTTCCACAATTTCCCACAAATACGTCTTTAGATGCAGAAATAGCTAGGCAAGAAAAAATTGGAAAGCGTCGCAAAAATCTCAACATTGACCCAGATATATTCTATCAAAAAGTAGATGAATTATTTTACAATAAATATCCCGAATTACAAGGTCGTACATTGACAGACAAGCCCGAAGATGCAGAAATTAGGCAGAAATGGTGTGAAGTTGCTGAGGATTTTCTGGATAATTTGGAGAAGGGAGGGCAGTTGTAAAATTTAAGATAGAATAAGAGTTATTTAACCACAGAGGGCGCAGAGGGCGCAGAGGGGAGAAAGAAAGAGATACAAGAGAAGGAGAACGGGTGCATCTCATTTTTGCAAATATCTTCGCCCTTTCCAAATTGAAATGCACCCAGGATAACTTTATCTGGTTTAATACAATTTGGTATAGGCAACTTACTTTTAGTTTATTTCACAATGGATTGTATTCAACTTACAGGAATTCGCTGCTACGGCTACACGGGCTACCTACCGGAAGAGCAGGTTTTGGGGCAGTGGTTTGAAGTGGATGTCACTCTCTGGCTAGATTTGTCGAAAGCTGGAAAAAGTGATGATATTGAACATACTCTCGATTACCGCAGTGCCATTACCCTGATTCAAGAGTTAGTCAAAAACTCCAAGTTTTTATTGATCGAACGGTTAGCAGATACGATCGCCCAAGCGCTTTTACAACTACCGTTGGTTGATAAAGTTAAGTTACAACTTTCAAAACCTGCCGCCCCGATTCCTGATTTTGGAGGCAAAATCACTCTAGAAATTACTAGAAGTCATTAGTGATTAGTCATATCATTTCCGGTCAATTACCATAACAAAAACAGTTGGTAGTACCCACGCAAGTCCGCTCCATTTTGCGGACTTTCGTGGCCACGCGCGATCGAATCTAATTGCGGTTAATGGATCGGACACGATATCATTGATTATTGGTTATTGGTATATCTTCTCAAATAACCAATAATCCGACTATTTCCAGCATTCATCGCCCTTTAATTCGAGTATTTATTTTGGCATCGATTCCAGTGTAATTGTGCTACAGTATCTTGTGGATTATGCTGCAAGCATTTTTCAAAACATCGGGAAGCAGCTTCCCATTCTTCTGTTGTGTAAAATACTAACCCTTGCTCAAACTCGGTTTTAGTAGCGAGTTTTTGCTCTTGAATTTCCGGCGGATCTGCATCCAAGACTTCAAAGACGGATACCACTTTAGATTTGCCTTTAACTTGTACAAGATCGACTAAACGAATGCAATATTGATTAGCATCTTTTAACCCTAAAAATGTGCAATCGCTAATCAACAAAGGCACGCCATACAGCTTAGTTAAAGTTTCTAGTCGGGAGGCTATATTGACAGCATCGCCGATTGTTGTCCCGTCCATACGAAATTTTCCGCCGACAGTTCCAAGCATTAACATTCCTGTATTGATACCGATGCCAATTTTAATGGGAGGGCGATCGCGTGCTTTTCGGGTTAGATTGTATTCGGCAAGTTTTTTGAGCATAGAGATTCCCGCCTTGACGGCATAATCCGCATGATAAACACTACCAAATAATGCCATAATCGCATCGCCAATATATTTGTCAATTAACCCATTATTCTCAATAATAGCGGGTTCCATTATAGAAAAATAGCTGTTAATAAATTTAAAAATATCTTCTAAAGGCATGGTTTCTGAAAGACTTGTAAACGATCGAATATCAGAAAACATAACTGACATCTCTTTTTTCACAGAATCACCAAGTTCAATATCGACAAGATTTTCTTTGTTCAACAATTTTAGAAACTCATCCGGTACGAAGCGAGAACAAGCTGTATTTAAAGAAATTAAATTTTGGTTTATTTTAATTAATTCTATATTTTGTTTAATTATATTTTTTGCTTGCATATAACTTTTTGTAGCCTCTGTTATCGTCAAAAATAAATCTTCAGCTTGCCAGGGCTTAGCTATGTACCGATAGAGTTTTGCCGTATTAATGGCATTGGTGACTCCCTCGATACTCGCTTGCCCCGTCAGCATGATTGTAATTGTTGAAGGAGACTTGTTGTGAATTTCTTTTAAGACTTCATCTCCTTTCATTCTGGGCATCATGTAGTCGGCAATCACGACAGCAATTTGATGACCATCTTCTAATAAATCATCAACCATTTGCAGCGCTTCATGCCCGTCATGCGCTGTTTCTATTTGATATTGATTTTCCAGGGTTTCTGATAGTTCTTTTCTGAGGCTATCAAGAATCATTTGCTCATCATCGACACACAGAATGACTGGTTTTTTCATATTCCTCTAAGGTGGGATTAATTTATAATTTTTCAATTCCCGACTTGATGGAGTTAATCAGTTCTTGCTTTGTCCAAGGTTTGGGAATAAGATGATGAAGATCTGCTTCTTTTTGGGCTCGTTCGATCGCTGCATCATCTGCCTGTCCGGTTAATAAAATTTTCACCGTTCCTGGAAACCTTTTCTGGACTTCAACGAGCAATTCATCGCCTTTCATTCCCGGCATTAACCAATCAGAAACAATAATTACGACTTGAGTTCCTTCTTCATAAAGTTCGTCTAAAACTTCTAGTGCTTCTTCTGCATTTTCGGCAGTTTCATATACATATTGGTCATCAAATTCTTCTTGAATTTGTCGCAAAACGCTGTTTAAAATAACAACTTCATCATCAACACACAGAATTGCAAGCTTAGGCATAATTATTTTTTTTGCTGAAATTACAAACAATTTAACATCAAATTACTCTAAAGATCTGCTGGCAATGCCACAATAAAAGTAGTTTTTCCAGGCAGCGATCGAAAATGAATTGTCCCTCCATGTTTTTCAATAATTTTTTTTACGATGTCCAGCCCTAAACCGCTGCCCTCTCCTGGAGGCTTAGTGGTAAAAAATGGCTGAAAGATTTTATCTTGAATCTCTTCTGGTATGCCATTACCGCTATCGGTAATACTGACTTCAATGTTACCATTCAATCGAGCGGCATCTACTCTGAGTATTCCCCGATAATTCATCGCTTGCAAAGCATTGTGAATTAAGTTTGTCCAAACTTGATTGAGTTCATCGAAATAGCATTCGATCTGAGGCAAATCTTCATAGTTTTTGATTAATTCTACTCCATGTTTGATTGGATTTTGATAAAGTGTCAGAACTGCTTCTAATCCTTCGATAATATTGACTTTAATTTTTTGCTCGTTGAGATTTTGTCTGGCATAGGTTTTGAGTGCAAATACAACTTTTGCAGCTCTTTCAGAGGCAGTATTGATATCTCTAGTGCTTTCTTGCAATCGCACAAAAGAGCGGACTGTTTTGAGAAATATTTCGCTGCTGGGCTCTTGAAATAAATTGAACAGAGGTTCTATATTTTCGTAGATTTTAAGATCGAGAAGCAAATTGGCAAGAGTATCAGCATTACTGAGATTTTGGGTTTCTAGTTGGGCGACGATTGCTTTTCTCAGTTGTCGTCTTTCCCTTCCAGAAATCAATGCAGGATTTAGCAGCGATCGCGCTAATAATTCCTTAAATTGTAATTCTTTTTCGGGTGTCAACTGTCGAAACCATGTCGGTAATGCAGCCAAATTTTCCGAGAAGTAATCGCCAATATATTTAACAGAGGATTGAATCGCACCCAAAGGCGTATTGATTTCGTGGGCAACTCCCGCAATCAGTTGACCTAATGCTGCCATTTTTTCAGAATGAATCAATTCCTGCTGAGCTGATTCTAGCTGTTTTAAAGTATTGGCAAGTTCTTCGTTTTTTTGCTGTAGCTGTTGCGTTCTTTCGGAAACTTGAGATTCTAAATTACGATTGTAATTCTCTCTAAGTTTTTCGGCTTGTTTCCTTTCTGTAATATCGGAAAAAGTGGCAATCGCATAACAAATTTTTCCAGTTTCATCGCGAATTGGTGTCGAAGAAATCTCTAAAGGAACGATCCGTTTTTCTTGATGAATTTCTAGATCGTCAGTTCGCACTATTTCTCCTGACAAAGAACGCGCGATCGGCAAGTCTGGCGATCGGCACAAATCTTGGCGCTCGCTTTGATACAAAGCATAAATATGGGGTAAATTTTCGATATTCGAGATTGTCCCTTCTGCGATTTCAAACAATTCCTTAGATTTTTGATTGGCGTAGGTTAGTTGTCCCAGAGCGTTATGAACCGATACACCAATTGGCATAGCTTCTAAAAAATGTCTCAATCGCTGTTCATTTTCTATTAATCGTTTATTCTGTTCGGCTAGCTTTCTTTCCTGCACGTAACTTTTAATTGCTTCTTTAACTGTTAATTTTAAATCGACTTTGTGCCAAGGTTTGGAAATATATCGATAGAGTTTTGCGGAGTTAATCGCATTCACGATTCCTTCAACTGTTGCCTCGCCTGTCAACATAATTTTTAGAGTTTGTGGGAGTTTTTCGTGAACGTATCGTAGGACTTCATCTCCTTTGATATCTGGCATGATATAGTCAGAAATCACCAGCGCAATTTCACTACCATCTTTGATTAACTCATCCACCAACTCTAATGCTTCCGCACCTCCCAGTGCTGTTTCAATATCGCATTCATTGTCTAAAGATTCTGATATTTCTCGGATGAGGCTATCCAGAACAATTTGCTCGTCATCAATACAAATCACAATAGGTTTACTCATTTTTTTTTTAACGCTCTATTGGTAGGATAACTGTAAATGTGGTTTGACCTGGACGAGATTCAAAAGTAATCTGTCCCCGATGTTTTGCAACGATTTTGCGAACGATATCCAGTCCTAATCCGCTTCCTTCGCCTGGAGGTTTAGTGGTAAAGAAAGGTTGGAATATTTTCGAGTGGATTTCTGGGGGAATCCCCGTGCCACTGTCGGCAATGCTAATTTGGATATTTTCGTGATTGTGAATTGCGTTAACGGTGAGAGATCCTTTGTTATTCATCGCTTGTAGGGCGTTATGAATCAAATTCGTCCACACTTGGTTGAGTTCGTCAAAATAACACTGAATGGGTGGGATATGTTCGTAGTTTTTAGTTAATTCTATACCCTGTCTGATCTGACTTTGATAGAGGGTCAAAACTGCATCTATGCCGTCGAGGATGTTGGCTTCGATTGTTTCACCGCTAGAGTCGTGTCGGGCGTAGGTTTTTAGGGCAAACACGGCTTTGGCGGCACGATCGCTGGCGATGTTAATATCTCGGGTGCTGGCCTGCAAGCGCACAAAGGCCCGTACAGTTTTGAGAAATTGGTCGCTGTCGCTTTGTCGTAGAAGTGAGAATAAAGGTTCGAGGCGATCGTGAACTCCTAAGTCGAGGAGGATATTGGCTAATCCTTCAGATTTCTCAATGTTTTGGGCTGCGAGTTGGCTAGTAATTGTTTTTCTGAGTTGTCGGCGTTCGCGACCGGATACGATCGTGGTGTTGGCAATGGATCGTTGCAACAATTCCAAAAATTGTGTTTCTCGTTCTGGGGTAAGTTCGCGAAATAATGTGGGAAATTGGCTGAGGTTTTCGTTGAGAAAGTCGGTAATATAACTAACAGAAGAGCGAATTGCTCCTAACGGGGTGTTAATTTCGTGAGCAACTCCTGCTACGAGTTGACCTAATGCTGCCATTTTTTCCGATTGCACTAATTCATCTTGAGTTAGTTGGAGTTCGGTTAAGGTTTGGGATAGTTCGGCTGTGCGTTCGGCAACTTGTTCCTCTAATGTTCGATTGTAATCTTCGCGCAATTTTTCAGCTTGTTTGCGTTCGGTGATATCCTGGAAAGCTGCGATCGCATAACTTAGGTTTCCATCCGCATCGTAAATCGGCGTTCCTGCGCTTTCAATGGGAATAATTTTGTCTGGATGATGAATTTCCATATCCTCGCGACGCACGCTTTTTCCTTGCAACGCATTTAACAGGGGATCTGATTCTTGAGGATAAATGCGATCGCTACCAGCTTGGTAAATTTTGTATTGAATCTGAATTTGTTCGGCAACGGATGCTACCACACCTTGACCGAGAAGATGCTGTCCAGTTTGATTGGTGTAGTAGGGATTTCCGTGACTGTCGGTGACAAAAACACCAATGGGCATGGCATCGAGGAATTGCGATAGGCGACCTTCGCTTTCAGATAACGCTGAATTCAAGGCTTTCATCTCGGCATTCTTCTGTTTGAGTGTTTCTTCATTTTGGCGCAATGCGGCGGTGGCGCGATCGATCGCCAATTGCAACCGTGCCGGTTCGCTAGCTAAAATGAAGACACCGATGCTTCCCACAAGTGCGATCGTCATACCTCCTCCCCTCAACCAAATAGTAACTGGTGAATGGTCATACCATCCAGTTTTAGGAACGGCGGCCAACTGCCAAGAACCGTTCGGTAACGTGACGGAAAGAAAAACGGGTTTTTCCTGAAAAATTGCCCCATTGCCGAAAAAAACCTCACCTTTTTCCCCCAATCCATCTTTGCCACGCAGTACATATTTTAAGTTAGATGATTCTTGTAACAATCCGGCTTCTTCATAGATAGTTTCGGGATTGACCAAAATACTCGCGAGTCCCCAATATTCAGATTTTCCCTCTATTGATTTGACAAAAATAGGCGATCGGTTAATAAATGCAGTACCGCCTTGTACGAGTTTAACCGGGCCGGCAACAACCGATTTTTTTGAGGCAATAGTTCGATCGACAGCTTCTTTTTGGGTCGGCGTTGCTGCTAAGTTTAACCCAACAGCTTTTTCGTTGCCTACAACCGGATAAATATGACTAATCGCCGATTTTTTGGCTAGGTTCGTACTCCGAATCCCTCGATACCTCTCCAACAGAGGAGAAGCAATAGCTGTAAATTCATCTTGGGTGAGTTCGGGACGGGTTGAAGCATGAGTGACTAAAGCTTCTACGAGAAGAAGTCTGGTGTTAATTGCCCCTTCCAAACGGGCTCGCACGGTACTCAGTTGATTGAGAGTATCTGCCTGTTGTTGTTCCTGAAATCGCTGAGTTTCGGAGCGATCGAGAATCATGGTAGCCGCCAGAATTGATAAGGCTGCGCTCGCAGCAGTTACAAAGGCTTTACCAGTATGTTTTTGAATTTTTCTCATACTATAGCAACCGCCACATCGGTGAGGGCATAAATAACTTCATGAATAGAGCCGATACCCGTACTGCATCAATGATTTGATTCGGGTTCTGCAACTGTCAACTGTCAACTGTCCACTTTCCACTGCTATAGATTGTCCGATATGACTCAATATAAGTTAAAAAAATGGTACGATAGTCCCAATGAATTCGGTAGGTTACAATCGGGAATTGCTAATTTTTAAGATACCCGAACTTAAGTAACACAAAAACTCCTTACAAGTAGCAAAGTTTCCAAAATTCAGATCGCTACTGCACCCTTTCGGGATCGCGATATTTAAAATAAGCTACAATTATGAGCAATAGTCCGGACAGTTTTTAGTTGTAGTCTGAAACCCTTGATTTTCCGTTGGCAACTCGATTACCGACTCCCCTTGAAACTTTGATGCTCTTCTTGGCGATCGAATACTGTCCGAAGGAGTGCATCTCACTTTTCAAGAGGGCGAAGCATGACCGCATATAAGTTATTAGTTATCATCTCATATTGATTTCGGTCATGCTTCGCCCCTACAAACATATTTGCCTTGCACAAGCCGCTGCACCAGTCCGAAGTATTGGTTAGAAAAATTATCTGTATTGCTGTATTCTACAGCGACTTGATTGAGAATTGGCAGTAATTAGGATTTTTACCAACTGCTCTGGGAGTTTTGGTTTGAAGTTGTTTAAAGTGCTATTACACAATACTTTTCAGACATTTTATACTTTTGCGACATCTGAAAACATTTCAAGCTTATCTCTATTAGCCGATCGCCCTTGATGGTCTTTTGCTTCTAATTTATTGGGTTGAGGGTTGGGGATATTTGAGCTAAAGCACCGAAATTCCCCAATTTGGTCAACCCTCCACCTTAATTCTGACAGCTTAATGACCGCTGATTACCATTTCAGCAGATTAAACTCTTCCATGTCTACGGTATTGCGGTTGCGGTAAATCGCCAAGACGATCGCCAAACCAACAGCAGCCTCAGCAGCCGCAACGGTTACTACAAAAACAGTAAATACTTGACCTTTAATCTGTACGGGGTCAAGATAGTTAGAAAAACCCATCAGATTGAGATTGACTGCATTCAGCATCAACTCGATCGACATTAATACCCGCACGGCGTTTCGGCTGGTAATTAAACCGTAAATGCCAATGCAGAAAAGTGCAGCAGCTAATAACAGGAAATACTGGAGTTGCAGTTGCATAATTTTTGGGAGTTGCTCTCAGTCTAAATTACTACAAAACAGGCAGATACAGAGGCTGCGAACAGAAACCAGGTTTCTCGCCTGACGAACAGATAGGTACGCAGTGCACACCCTACAATTACTTTGTTTCCGGTGAAGAAACATCACCGGCTGAAACTAATTCGCGGGGGCGTTCAGGCAAACTAAAAGCTGGTGTATCTGATTGCTTCACGGACAGTTCATCCGCAAAGAAATCGCGGCGCGCCAACACAATTGCTCCTACCATTGCCATCAACAAAAATACCGATGCTAACTCGAAAGGTAGCAAATAGTCGGTGAAGAAGTGTTTGGCGATCGTCACGATCGAACTTTCGGCGGGTGCTCCCGTCGTTGTCACAATTGCCCAAGGAGTAGACACTACCATCGTGCCCAAAAGTGCAAACAAACCAGCACAAACGACTGCGGTTGCGACTTGACGCACCCAAGCGTTAGGAATTGTGCGGAACTCTTCTCGTTTGTTTACCAACATGATGGCAAACAAAATTAAGACGTTAACAGCGCCAACATAAATTAAGATTTGGGCTGCTGCTACAAAGTCAGCATTCAACAATAGGTACAAGCCGGCAATGCTGGTAAATACGCCACACAGCAGAAATGCTGAGTAAACGATGTTGGAGAACAGGACTACTCCTAATGCTCCTCCAATCATCATTACGGCGAGTATGCCAAATGAAACAATTTGAACCCCTTCGGCTAGATTCACAATTTTTAATCCTTTGTTAATTGGGCATTGGGCATCGGTAATTGGGCATTGGTAATTGAGAATTGGTAATTGGCAATTGGTAATTGGCAATTGGTAATTGGTAGTTGGTAGTTGGTAATTTGTTGTTTGTTAGTTCCAATAACTTATTACCGATTCCCCATTCCCCATTCCCCATTCCCAATTACCGATTCCCCATTCCCCATTCCCATTACTTACTTTCCTGAATTTCCTCTGGGCGGAGGCCTGCACGGCGATCGGTGTAGGAAACTTCATGAGGGTCCATCACACCTTTCGGCAAATAAGCGAATTCGCGCAACGGTGTCACCATCGGATCGTCTGAAACCTTGTATGGCAAGCGTCCTAGTGCCACATTGTCATAATTCAATTCATGACGTTCGTAGGCGGCCAACTCGTATTCTTCTGTCATCGACAAGCAATTAGTCGGACAATATTCTACACAGTTACCGCAGAAGATACACACCCCGAAATCGATACTGTAGTGCTTGAGTTGCTTCTTCTTAGTTTCTTTGTTAAATTCCCAATCCACCACAGGTAAGTTGATTGGACATACTCGAACACAGACTTCGCAGGAGATGCACTTGTCAAATTCAAAGTGAATTCTGCCCCGAAAACGTTCGGAAGGAATTAGTTTTTCGTAAGGATACTGCACTGTAACCGGGCGGCGTCTCATGTGATCGAAGGTCACAGCTAGCCCTTGGCCGATATACTTAGCAGCTTGAACAGTCTCTTTGGCGTATGCGCCTACTTGATTGAGGAATTTTAGCATCGTGTTCTCTCTCTGTACTTGAGTTTTTGGTAATTACTAATTGATAATAGGTAATTGGTTAACAGGTATTTTTTCTGTTGCCCTTTACCTATTATGAATTAACCGCCAAAAGCAAAGGGAAAGGCAAGTTTCAAAGCTGCGGTCAATAGCAAGTTAACTAGAGCAACCGGAAGCAAAAACTTCCATCCCAAATCTAGCAATTGGTCAATCCGAACTCGTGGCAGAGTCCAACGGAGCAGAACTGCCAAGAACAGGAAAAAGTAGGCTTTCAACAAGGTCATTGTAATGCCCAGCGTGCCGGTAATTACCTGTAACCAAGGAGTTGTTTCGCTCAATCCCAGGGCATTTGTGATAACTCCGACGGGAATCGGGCATTCCCAACCACCGAGGTACAAAACGGCTACTAGCAGGCAAGAAAGGACGAGGTTAACGTAGGAAGCGATGTAGTATAAGGCAAATTTCATGCCTGTATACTCAGTCTGATATCCTGCTACCAATTCTTCTTCTGCTTCGGGTAAGTCAAAGGGTAAACGTTCGCATTCGGCTAGTGCTGCAATCCAGAAAATCAGGAAACCTGCGGGTTGTCGCCAGACGTTCCAGCCGATGATGCCGTAGCCGGCTTGTTGGTGTACGATGTCGATCGTACTTAAGCTGTTGGACATCATCACAACTGCCAATACTGCCAAAGCTAGGGGAATTTCGTAGCTGAGGGATTGAGCAGCGGCTCTGAGTCCGCCGAGGAGGGCGTATTTGTTGTTAGAAGCATAGCCCGACATCAGCAAGCCGATCGGCTGAATGCTAGAAAGAGCAATCCAGAGAAATATCGCTGTCCCCATATCGGCGATGAGCATATGCTCTCCGAAGGGTACGATCAAGTAGGACAGAAACACTGGAATCACGACAATTACCGGGCCGAGCGTGAACAGCAGCGCGTCAGCTTTTGCCGGTACAATGTCTTCTTTGAATACCAACTTCATGCCATCGGCAACGGGTGCTAGGACTCCCAGGGGGCCGAGAAATTCCGGGCCAATCCGCTGTTGAGCGGCGGCGGAAATTTTCCGCTCTAGCCAGACGCTAGTCAGTACCCCGAATACAGCACCGACAACCATCAGCACCATTGGCAGTGGTAGCCAAAGCACGTGGGCGATGTCCGCCGGTAAGCCCAAATTCGTCAGGGCTTCTACAAAACTTCCTTGTAAGTCAATTCCTGGGTTCATGTTTCCAGCTTTTGAGCGATCGCCATATAATTTTTCACCCATCCTTAGTAGGAGTAGGCTTGGAGATTTGGGTGTTTGTAAAGATTTTTAATGCTTTACCGCATATCAGTATATCGCCGGACAGGCCCCAAGAACCGATAGATGAGGGGAAGTTATAGTTATCTGATCCCCAAGCTTGACTAATGGGTTGCTAACTTATGGTTGAGGAATGAAGAGGAGACGGCAGTGCCCTGTCCCTACCATGATTAATTGTAGGGACACGGCACTGCCGTTTCGTCCGTTTATATCATTGCGATACTAATGAAATTGATATGATATCAATTCCGGTTACACCAGAATGATATAGAGTCCAGGGCAGTGCCGTCTCCCTACAATATTTGTCGGTAGGGACACGGCACTGCCGTCTCCTGATTTTGGCTACTAATAATTCCGATGCTACCGGATTTGATATCACTCCTTTGAGATATAGCCCAAACAAAAAGGGCAGAGAATTAATTCTCTGCCCTTTTTATGCTTTAAGGTAACTTTCAAATGGCTTAAACCATTGATTTTACGCTACCTTTTTTATGGAACTGGGCAGAATCGAACTGCCGTCCAAAATGGGTATTTACCTTCCGATCGTTCACAGGTTTATCCCCTCTGATCCTTGGGGCGGGAACCATCTTTATCCTAAATGGGAGGATTTTCTAGTGATTGCTTTCCCGGCTAGACGACTAGAAACGTTTAGCTAGGGCATCCGTTGGGGGTTGTTATGCTGCCTTTAACGGAGTTAAGCGGCATACACTCTGAACCAAGCTAGAGAAGTTTTTAGGCTACAGCTACGGCTTTGCGAGCGAAAGGAACGATGTTGTTCGCATTTACTATTTTTTTTGAGCCGATATTAACGAGAGTAGACTCCCTCTCGACCTGCATCACGGAGCAGCTTTCGCCACCCTGTCGAAACCATTACAGCCCCTCGTGTTCTCTAATCATAGCTAATATTTTGTATAACGTCAATCGATTTTGGATTTTAGATTTTAGATTTTGGATTGAAGATTTTGGATTTTGAATTGAGGATTGGGGATTTTGGATTGGGGATTGGGGATTGTTTGGCAAATAGTAGAGGCCGCACTACCAAGAAACCGGGTTTTTTAACCGAGACAGATTCAAAAAGGTACGTAGTTGCGCTTGAGCGCTGAAGCGCAACTACGTACCTAAAAAACCTTTAAGTATTGTGACACTTGCGATCGCCAACTGTGAGAATGAGCATTTTGGGCAAATATTTTCGTTAAAAAACCCGGTTTCTCTACACCGGTGGAAGATTTCTAATGCAAAGTTTTGTCCCAGACGCCGATGTAAATTCGATCGCGATTGTTGCGTTCGATCGTCCCTTTCAACGAACCTTTCTGAAAATTAAACCGATTGGTGCGACGTTGCTGCACGTCCCGGAACCCTTGCAAAATCTCCTTATCTGCGCCGCCCACCATGCCGTTTAACGCGGTTCGGACTACCAAATCGTCCACCGACTGGGCAAAAGAACCCTCTGTTTGCACGAGTTGTTCGGAATTGCGATCGTAAATATAGCCGAGAGTCACCCGGTTCGGCAGCAATTCATAAAGTGCGGTGCGAGTATTCGGCCAATAGCCGCGGGATTGAGAGTCTGTGGGATCTCCCAGTGCACTTACAATCTGACTTTCCGGCGTACCAACGGCAAACCCTGGGATAGTGGGAGTCTTCTGATAACCGGTTCCGGGTTTTTCGCTGGGTGGGGGCGATCGATCGGGCGGCAATTGCTTGTCAACCAGTTTTTCCGCTGGTGTGGGTTTCCCAGCCTCAGGTGTTGGAGTTGTTGTTGGTGCTGGAGTTGGGGCCGGAGTTGGAGTTGGCGCGGGAGTTGGAGTTGGAGTTCGAGTTGGAGTTGGCGCGGGAGTTTCAGCAGCAGGCGACGGAGTTTCTCGGCGAGGGGGAATTGGTGCGGGTGTGGGAGTGGGAATTGGTATGGGGCTGGTGCGTGCGTCTGGATCTGCGGGGGGGGAAGTGCGATCGTCCTTCGCCATCGGTGCCGGTTCCGAAGATTGTCCGTTGAAGAAAATCCTCGCAATCCCGACTAAACCACCGAATATAAGTGCGATCGTCACCAACCCCAAAATCAACCAAACCTTGCGGTTGCCGGAGCCATTCGTCACTACAGCAGGCGCTGTTCTCAGATTTGCCGGCGACTGAGGCCCGTGTCCCGGCATCACCGCCAGCGTCGGCCCGGTGTCCGACCCTGCACCCTGCCCGTGCAGCAGCGACAGCCACTCATCCACGCTAGCAGGGCGATTTTGAGCCTCTACCGTCATCCCCCGCATCACCGCTTGACTCACAGTCACACTTAAGTCAGGCCGCAAGTCGCGGGGTGAAGGCATCGGCTGGCTGGTTCGCAAAATGGCAGCCACGGGCACCCTGGCTGTGAGCAAAGTGTAAAGCGTCGCCGCTAGCCCGTAAACATCGGTAGCGGGCGTATATTTTCCTTGGGCGAAATACTGTTCTGGCGGTGCGTAACCGTCGGACACCATATTAGTGTGACTTTGAGTTGCGCCTGCTGTAAACTCGCGGGCAATGCCAAAATCGA
Source organism: Microcoleus sp. PH2017_34_RAT_O_A (assembly GCF_020737885.1). NCBI lineage: Bacteria > Bacillati > Cyanobacteriota > Cyanophyceae > Oscillatoriales > Microcoleaceae > Microcoleus > Microcoleus sp. PH2017_34_RAT_O_A. Next base: position 123,768 of record NZ_JAEQDD010000003.1, read on the forward strand.
TCAGCACAACTTCCTGAGTACCTTGGCGCAATAAAATGTTTTGGGGTTTGATATCTCGATGCAGCAAACCCTTTTGATGAACTGCTTTCAAAGCAGCCCCAATTTGAGTGATGTAGAGAATTGCCAGATTTTCGGGGAGGGGATTGTTTGTACCGACTACATCGCCCAAATTCTGACCGGCTATGTAGTCCATTACCATGTAAGGCTGTCCGTCTTCGACAAAGAAGTCGCTGACGCGCACTATATTCGGATGGACGCAGGAAGCCAACCGCCTTGCTTCGTCTTGAAACTTGCGATCGAACTCGGCAAAATTTGGTTGTCGCCGCAGGGATTCGTTGAGGGTTTTAATAACGACAGGCTGTCCTAAATAGCGGTGAGTTGCCTTGAAGGTAATTCCAAAGCCACCGCGTCCCAATTCTTGTTCGAGGGTGTACTTTCCACCCTGTAAAGTTTTGCCGATGAGCGCATCCATAGGTTCGGGCGATCGCACTTCAAATAATATGGCTGATTATGGCACATATGGTTTGCTCAGTTACCAGTCTAAATGGCGATCGAGAAGTGCGATCGGCTCTAAGTAGCAGGTTTGCTATCTGACGTTGATACTTTTCTCCTGCCTCACACCAGATGTGAGTGTATCCGATACTCTTCTCCGATCGCTGAAATATCTGGATTTTTTCTGAAATCAGCATTCAAATTCAGCCTTGTTTCAATTTTCAATTAATACTTGTGCTACTTTTTGTAACAATGACGATTGACTGTTATCACCGATTTTTAAAACATTTTGAGTTAGCGTACTAAAATGTAAAGCTGCGATGGGATGCTCGATAAGCTCAGATCTAGGAATTGACTCTCCTGAATCTCTCTTCCCAATCAAATGATAGACTTTAAACCCTTTCTTAATCGAGTCTCCGATATTTTGTGCGGGAGGAACATAATACTGAATAAATGTTTCGTTCTTCAAATCCAAACTTATCATATTTTGGATTCTGTTAATAGGTTTAATCTCGCTGTTGTAATGGGATACCAAAGGTAACAATCTACTACTATTTTCACCTTTGTTTTTGCGGTCTATTGTTAATTCTCCGCTTTCCAAGTCTTCAATAATACCAATCCGTCCAATTAAGGTTGGCGTATACCTATCATCTGTATAACAACTAATATACAGCTTCTCTGATTCATCTACAAAATATTTTTGATCGTTAATTAATTTTTCTGACTGATTTTTTTTCCTTATTAATCGAAATTTCGTTTCTATTTGTTTCATATCTCGCATTACATTTTTTATATATATGCAACCATCTTTGTAGATAAATTCTACCGCAACCGCTTTAGGTTCCTTGTTTTTGGGGCTGCGTACATAAATACTAAAAAATTGTTTTTCAGGAAATGATTGATGAGTAATAGGCAAGCCCAAGTTCGGATTTGCAAGACTCTGCGCGATCCAGTTCTTAATTCCCAACTCAATCAATACTTTCTGAAATTTAGGTGAAATCTTTATCTTGTATTTATCGCAGAAACTTTCCCATTGTTTGCTATCTGCTTGTTCTTTTAGATAACAAAAAATAGAACCCTCTACATCCAAGATTTTCCCTTCTGTAAAAGATTGCGTCTCCTTGTGGAGACTATCTCTATCAATTTTCCAATTTGTATAATTAAAAACCGCAAAATCAGTTTTATCATCTCCCACAGCACGAAATTTTGGTATATCTATCCCCTGCGTGCTAAAAAATAGTCCCGTCTCCAAATAGTTAAATCTTTTCTTTAACTGTGAATAGAAATCTACTGACGATTTATTATCTATTGTTGTTGATGGATACCACAGATCGTTTTTTGCTTGATAAGCCATCGAACCCGCTTCTTCCTCCAAAAGTTTATTGAAAACCAAATAGTTTTTTTTCGGTTCGAGTTGAATATCTGACCATTTAATAGATTCCGTAATTTTCCAGCAAACCCCGTCCTCACCGTCAGGTACTTGTTCGTAGGTACTAACAGTTTTTCCATCATTGTAAAATGCGATCGTAGATATCCCTTGATGTTTCAGAAAGCATTGCAAAAATTGTCGGTCATCTTCTGTTAAATCGACTCCAGTATTGTTAATAATCTCTAAGGATTCTACAGATTCTATGTTTTTGATAAAAGGGTTTTCTAAGTAGTGGTCAGCGTGAAAATCAAGAGATTTAAATTTAATCTGGCACTCACTTAAAAAGTCCTCAAGTTTTGTCATGAGGTTTTGGTAATGATAAAGCTGAGTCTTTTTGAACTGGTCATAATTTTTGGGATCGCTACCAAATTGCATAAAATTTATTTTATTTTTTTTCCTAGCATCTAGGTCACGATCGAAGTAGTAGTTCTTATCGTTGTAGACCAACAAATCTCCTAAATCATCACCATCTATGGTACTGTAGCTATCTTTTGGTAAGAAGAGTCGGTGTTTTCGAGACAAGGTTAATGTGAGTACGCCATGTTGATTGTATTTGATTAACAAGTTTTGTCCCCACACAAAAAGAGCCTCTTTCGATTTGCTGAGATCCCTGGAATGGAGTAACAGTAATTCTTCAAAACCATTCAGTGTCTCAAAGTATAAGCCTTGAGACAGAATATAAAACTTGAAAATGAGGTTGAAAATTCTTTCTCGAGCGCTAGAATTGTCTGTAAATAACTTTTGCCATCCAGAATGATTTTTATTAGGGGATAAAAAGAACACATATTTTTTGCCCCCAGTATATGAGAGGAAGTATTGAATTTCTGATTTTTCTCGTTTCTCCCCATGTGCAGCAAGTCTTTCTTGGACTTGAGCTTTAATGTATTTATGCCGCTCTTTATAAAAGGTAGGCCGTGAATCCTCATTTTCAGAATCTTTATCTTCAGCAATCGGATATTTAAGCTCAAAATGTTCTATCCCTTGTCCCTCTTTAAATAGATACTTACGCAGTTTTTCGGCAACTTCTTGTGGATTTTCTAAAATTTTTAGTTGATTGGTTCGCGATATATCTGATAATGCTGCTGTTTTATTTTTCATTTTATTTCTCCTTTGTAAACAAAAACTCTTTGAGGATATTGGATTCTACTGGACAATTGCGATCGTCAAAGAAAATTAAATTTCCCGAAAATAGCGTGGGTGAGTATTGTTGATTTTTTTCTTGGGCGGCGTGCAAGTTAAGAAGTAACCCCCTTGCGGTGCTAAATTCTGGATAGTCTGAAACAATTTCCTTCAGCTTGTTTTCGGTTTTATCCAGCGTCTTTTTTGACAGGCGATTTCCCGAAGGTACGCTCCAAGCTTTAACATCAATACAAAATAACGTATTCTCCTTGACATAGTACAAATCAAACCGCTCGTATAGTTTACAATATTTTTTTAAATCTCGCAATGGCTCAAAACGATAGATGGATTTTATGGCTTTCCAGTCTTTACCTTCTTTGAAAACTACATCTTGAATCCAGCGTTCCACAAAATTTTCAGCCAGTGAAGGATACAACACATCGTAAAAGAAATTCGGACGCGGAATATAAGTATTAAAAACTTCAGGTTGTGGCATCAAATTGTTGTAGAGTCTGTAGATTAAATCAGTCGAAGGATCTAGGGAGCCAATTTCATTACCTTCTAAGTCATAGCCTCGCTCGCTAATTTTTAGATATTCAGGATATAACCGCTTCTGGTAAGGATAGATTTTTTCCCCATTGATGCTATCGCTGATAATCTGGAATTTTTTACCGCTTTCTTCCTCGGAAGCTAAATAGGGCGTAAATTCAACTTGTTCTGGGTTGTGATAGAATAATGACTCAATAAAATCAGCAGGAAATAGCCCTGAATCTCGCAACTTTTCCAGATACTTAGCTGGGTCTTTGAAAACAATTGGATCGCGCAACGCATCCCACGATTTTGTGATGTCAAAACTATGTTGATTAAGATGAAAGCGATCGATTTCCTCCAACATTTGTGTTTTAAACGCTTGGAAAGCCATAGTGGCATCAATCTCATCAAGAATATGATCTTCATAATCCTTAATCGAGCGTTTTTTTTCTTCTTCTCGAACGCTTAAGTAAACTTTGTGGTTGTTAACGGAAAATTTACGAATTTCCTCCTTTTCTTTCCCTTCCAGGTATCTGTAAAAATTCACTAAATTTTTTCTGGTTTCTTCATTAACAAATATTTTTACCACTTGGTTAGGAAAATCGCGTCTCTCAGATCTGCCGATCGCTTGCAAAACTTGTTTCCCTAATAAAATCTGGTGTTGCTGCTGTCGAAATTCTCCAGCTTCTGGTCGGCTGAGGTATTGGTTGAAATCTTTGATTTCAATATTAGAGTCTCCCAAGTTTACAATACTTTTCATCAACGCAAAATGGTAAAGCGTCATAGATAATCCAGAATCTTTTGATTTGTTCAGCGATGGGCCCATTACTGTATAGTAACTGTCCATTAACAAAGCTAAAGAGTCGAAATCTTTTTCATCGCCGTTAGGATTTTTAATAATCGGATTCAATCCTTTGGAAGCTGACTGATAAGCCGATATAAAGAAGATTTTCTCCCCTGCTTTTTCAACCAGCTCATTCAAATACGTGTTTTGAGCTTTTTTGTCGCAATAAAGACTGTTGAATGATGCCTCATACAAAATTATTTTAATCTGAATATTACTCTGATATTCCTTATGCTTTACTTGCAGATAATATATATTTGGATGTTCGGTTGATGCTTTAAATTTAAAGTTAGCCTGCTTGAGTAGCTCGCAATGTTGAATTAACTTTTTAATCCAGCGTAGAGTTTGAGTAAAAGCAATTGTTTCTTGAATTGAGTCATCCTCAAACAGGTAAAACAAGAAACGAATAAACTTTTGAATTTCTTGGATTTTGTAAGTTCCCAGCCAATTCCCATCCTGCTTGAGATCGTCGATAAAACTTTTTAAAATAGTTTCTTCAAATTGTTCCACAACTTTTTGAGTTTCGTTATTTGGGAAAGACAATAAATCTTCACCGAAAAACTTTACTGCAATCTGTCGCTGCGCCTCACGACTTTCTCTGATGTTTTCGCAAACCGATACTTCTTCCTCGCTCATTTCCTTAAAGGAAGTTTCACCGGATTCACTAGCATTCCGCAATTTATCTTTGAAATACTGCATATCATAGCTCGTGCTTAAATCTCCTAAAATTCCTCCTGTTGCTGAAATCAGAAAAATCACATTACTATTATTGCATAACATGGAATTGAGCTTGAATTCAGGCGAAGTCAATATAGCCGTACTACCAATAGAAACTTCTCTAAGGGCGCGATCGATCAGATTATTTTTAGGATTTTGATAACGAGAAATTTCTTTGATATTTACGATCGACTTATAACTTTCATAGACATAAGTAGTATTTAAGTATTTTAGCAGTTGATTTTGCGAGGGGCTTTCTTCACTTGCCTTTTGGACTTTAGCTATTTGTTTCGACCAAATTTCTAAAGAACGGGATTGAGAATCTTCAGCATCTAAGACGTTAGCTAGAAAATCTTTGATGGTTTTGATTTGCGATCGCACAGCTAGAATGGCATAAATTAAGTCTGCTACAGAAGTATTATCTGCCACTTTTTCCTCTGTGATTTGGACGTGCCCGCCAGAAGGTTTGGTTAAAAACAATTTTTGCAGAGGTTCGAGGTTGTAGATGTATAGGTTGTTGTATGCAAAAATGTTCATTAAATCATCACATATTTTATTGTAAAGCTTTTGAGGAATCAACAAACTTCTATTATTCTCAAATTTTGAAATAACTCTGGATAACATTTCAAAATCCACTATAATGAGATTTTCTTCATCATTGTCGAAAATCCCAACTATTTCTTCCATTGAATCGTCAAGCCCATTTTGAATTTTTACTATTTTTTCTAAAAAATTGATAGAGTTTCCCTCCTCAAAGGTCAACCGTTGATATATGCGGGCGAATTTTTGCAGTTTTGGTTCTAGGGCTTTGTCTTTTTCAAAATGTTCTTGAAATTCGTAAAAAGCTCCCTTATTCTTATCTATGAAATTTAAAAAATCTCTGTTTTCATTATTTTTAGTTGAAAACAGCATAGAAAATTCTCTATTGATAGATGATAGCGCATTATTGATTGCCAGTTTTTCAGGAGAGATGATATCAATCTTCTCCTCTAGCATAATTTGATAGCCATCTTCCTGCTCGTCCAAGGCAAGTATAAACTTTCGGGAGTTGTCTGTATGCTCAATAACGTATTTATCGAGATGACTGCTTTTCTTTACCCATTTTGTACCGTTGTGGATAAAGTACGAAATAGCCGTTTCAAATTTTTTATAGGTGAGGATCAAAATTCCCGATTTGTTTTGCAGAAGGTGGAGGGGAAAAAATATTTCAATTAACTTTAAACATTCAGCAGGACAATTACTTTTATCTAATTCAGATTTGATAAAAAATTCTAAAAAGCTTTCAATTAAATAATTAAGTTCCCATATTGCTTTATCAGTCTCAGATTTATTAAAATTCTCATCTCCAAAACCTGTATTTTTTACATATTCAAGGCGTTTAATCACATCTTTTACTTTCTCAAGGTTGCGTCGATTTTCCTGAACCTTTTCATCAGGACATACTTTTTTATCGATTTTCCAAATCTTTTTGTTTTTGAGAATTGAAGATATCAACTTTTTGTATAAGTTGATATACTCATCCGTCGTTTTCATTTCTAACGAATTTATTTTATAGACGGGAATATCTGGGTATTGGCTCTCAACTGAAGCTGGCACACATAAGTGTTCTCTCAATGGGGAAACATATATACCGATTATTTGAATATTTGAATGTTCTTCTATGGTTTGATATATTGCTTGAAACAATTGGTGAGTTTTTCCTGACCCTGTACCATAATTGATGAGTTTTAGTTGAGGACGGTTTTCTCGAAAGCTATCTTCAATAGTTGCAAGGTAGGAATCAAGAATTTTGGAACGAGCTGAGTCTAACTGCTGATTAAGATCGTCTGTTTGCTTTTGCATTATGTCTTATCACCTTATCTATAGTAAATACATATCGTGGGATAGTCTTTTCTTTGACTGATACCCATAGTAGCGCCTTAACTCTTGTACTTTGTCTTGTAAATTGCTAGAAGCCAGCTTTTTGGCATCTTTCTGTGCCTGTTTGGTATATACCAAATTCCAATTCACCACTCCAACTCCCTAGCGCAATTCTCGATCGGCGTTGCCAGTCCTTCGCGAATCGATTCCCGCATTCCTGGCACTGATAGAAGATAGAGTGTCTCCTGCACAGATGCCCAGTCAGATTCCGATAATAACACTGCATTGCTAGTCTGTCCTGCGATCGCGATCGGTTGATGTGACTGACTCACCGAATCGATTAACTGCTGCAACTGCTGTTGAGCTTCATTAATTGGGATCATAGTCTTTCATTCCTCTAAAATAGCTCGCTCTTTCTCGAACCGCCTGTCTTGTATAATCACCGATCGACATCTTGAGCCACCATCATTGCATTGATATGGGTAAAGATGCGATCTAATTCCCCAATGGCTTCAAGTTCCGCTATCTCTTCTGCCATTAGTCGATCGTCCTTCTTCTTTTCTAACAATTGTTCCATTCGCTGTTGGAGCGATTCACTAAATTTGAATAACTTCCAGCGATCGACTTTTTCAATGCAAATCTCATGGATTAACGAGGAGGGTTTGTTCAGGATTGAAACCATGATTGGCTCCCAGCTTGATGTTTCAGGTGTTTAGTAGATTGTACCGCAATTTCAACATCATAGCTGGTCTGACGCTCGATCGCCAAAACCGCAGTACAATACACTAATTCAAAAACGCCTTTCTCGGAACCCTTGCCAGTTGGTACGCGCCGCGACTATCCAACAACTGATATTGATTTGGCTGCAATCCGAATTCCACAAACTTGTGTGGATATCCCAGCACTAGAATCGTCGGAGAAGTGTGGTTGTTGGATTCCTCAATGTAGTCTTTTGCGCCTCTGGGAAGTCGGTAGAAAGTCACCGGATCTTGCGTATAAAAAACTAAACTCGGTTTCCAGAAACCAATCATCATCAACTCTTCTCCCGGCAGTTTTTGTTGGACAACAACCTTCGCTAACTCTCTCAGAGGTAACTGGCGGTTGAGATCGACCAAATTGTAGGCGGGAGTCAAACCAAAGATGATAAATGCGACTAATCCGATGAAGTTAGCTACCAAAATCCAGCGTTGTTGCCGCTTCCAGAGTAAAAGTGCGATCGCCCCAGCCGCCGTTATCCAAATCGTACCGCCAACCATCAGCAATCCCGACTGCTGAATTGCTTGCGGAAAATTGGGCATTGCCGGGTCATCTCCCAGCCAGTGGTAGCAGTAAAAAGTTGCTCCGGCTATAATCAGTAAAAATACGATATTGAAAATGTATGTAACTAACAGCCCTCGCGGTAAAGAATTTGGTTTTTTCTCTAACTTTCCCGGTCTGTTTTGTGGTTGCTTGCCTGCAATAATATCGCTCCACAGCAGCGTTACCAAAATGGCTGCGGCGGGCAGTAAAGGCAATACATAACTAGGCAATTTTGTCACGGCGAGCGTGAAAAATCCAAAGATGCAGCCGAACCAAAATAGGGCAAATAAACTTAATTGTGCCGATCGCGCTTGACGGCGCCAGTAACTGCGCTGCCAAAAACGGGTACGCGCGATCGCCACCGGCAAATAAATTGACCAAGGCGCAAAACCGACGAGCACTACAAAAAAGTAAAAATACCAAGGCGCCGAGTGCTTGTTGACTACTCCAGTAAAACGCTGGAAATTGTGATAGCCGAAAAAACTGTCAATATAAGTTTCACCGTTGGCTAAAGTAACGAGAATAAACCAAGGTAGGGCGATCGCCAAAATAATCAAGATTCCCGACAGCGGACGCATTTCGCGCCAAAGTTGCCGAAAATTTCCCAAATACAGCCCGAAGCTACCAATAATCATCGCTGGGATGACAATTCCCACAGGCCCCTTAGCCAGAATTGCTAAGGCAATTAGTACGTAACAAGTCAAATACCATTTATTGGGAAATCGCCCAGCAGAAATGGTGGAAAGTTCTGCTTTTTCTCTCTGTTCTTCTAGCGTGTAACCGAGAAAAAATGCCAAAAGTGACGAACAAATACAGGCAACTAATAGCATATCAGAAACGCCAGTCCGCCCCCAGGCAATAGTTTGGGGATTTAAAGCTATTAATGCCGCACCAATCCAAGGAGTAGAAAGAAAGAGGGGGAGATTGGGAGATTGGGAGAATTTTGCTTCTTCCTCATTCACTCTTCCTTCTTCCTCATTCCCTCTTCCTTCTTCCTTCTTCCTTCTTCCTTCTGTTTTCGATAGAGTGTAGAATCCGAGGCAAGTCAGGGCGATCGCACAAAAAGCCGACGGAAGGCGCACAGCCCACTCGTTAACGCCCAGAGTGTGGTAAGCCACCGCCATCAGCCAGTAAATCAACGGCGGCTTGTCAAACCTGGTTTCGCTGTTGAAATAAGGAGTGATCCAATCCCCTGTCACCGTCATTTGACGGGCGGCTTCAGCAAACAGCGGTTCGGTTTCGTCAACTAAGCCGATGTTGCCTAAATTCCACAAGAAAGCTACCCAGGCGATCGCGCACAGCCACAACACCGATAGCAACAAAGGTACCATCGGCCGATGCCTGTAATATTCTGACAAATTTTTAATAACTTCCTTCACCCAAACTTCCTGCGATTTTAGATTTAAAATTTTAACTCGCATAGAAGTCTACCGAAAAATTGCCTTCTCGAAACTGGGAATTCGATCTAATCCGGTTCAATTCAAATCTTGCAGCGTTCTCAAGAACAGGCAAGATGCCTGTTCCACAAGACATCAAGCTTCTTGTGGGGTGTCGGGCCCGCTCTTGAAAAACGCAATATCTCAGGTTCAATTCAAATCTTGCACCGTTCTCAACAAAACCGCAGAAACCGGGTTTCTCAATCAAAATCTCAGCCCGCAGCTAAGCTTTCACTGCTGCAAAGTTAATTGCCATTCTTCGGCTTTGGGATTCCAAGCGGGCGAGGCTGTCTCCCCGGCGACGTAAGGCCCCCAGTAGCGGCGGGAACCATCCTGAGCAAAAACCACCAGAATGTCTCCCTGTTTGACTTTTAACTTGCCCTCCGGCAGCGATAGCATCAGTCCCTTACCACCACCTTCCCCCGGCGCAAAATCCCAGTGGGCCGGTTTTCCGTAGGATTTCTCGGTTTGCCGTTTCGACAGCAAGGCCACTCGCACTGGGTGTTCGCTGCGGTTGCTGACTCGCAAACTGCCGGCAGCTTTGCCATTGACAGGGATTGAGGAATTGCTTTCTTCCTCTGCTTCTGGGGGTAACTCGGGTTTGGGCTTGCTAGCGGTGTCTGCGGCACCTGTCGCGACTCTCGAAACCGGGGGTGTTGGGGGGAGTGCGGTGGCTGCTGAGGGCAAATCGCTCGATCGAGTTGCACCGTTGGAGATGGTGATTTCAAAACGTCCGAGAAACATTCCTGTAAATAGAACGATCGCCATTCCAATTAATATCTGGTAATTTTGAAGTTTCATAAATTTTATGCTTAAAGGATAGACTGCACCCCTGCAATTAGTCCTACCAATCTTGAATGTAGAATCCGGGGCTACTGTGCCACAAGATACAGCTACACTTAATTACTTGACGGTTCGGGGCTATAAAGCTCCAGATCGCTCAATACCATTTTAGATGTTAAATTTGAGACTTGACATTGCCGGATACTGATCCGGTAAGGATTTGGGGTTGTTCGCGATCGGCATTTTTTAACCCCGCTCAAAAACAGCTACAAGCCCCGATACTCTTGAGGATCTAGCCAAAAACTTGAGACTCCTGTTCAATCTCCCAGCAGATTCAATCCTGCAAGTAAATCTAAAATCTAAAATCTAAAATCTAAAATCGACTCACTCATCCGCATAACTTTTAACTTTTATGCAGAATACCCGAATTAACAGATTGATTGATGTTCTGGGCGAGCAATTTGCACGCTGGGCTAGCAATCCTTGGCGGCGGATTTCGCTGCTGGTAATTAGCCTGCTGTTCGGCAATTTTTTGGGAACTGCTCTTTCGACGATCGCCGGACAAGCCGCTAATTGGGATATTATCGTAGCCGGGATGTTGGTGTTGTTCGCCGAGTTGGCGAACCGACTGGTTTACAGCAGCAGGCGGCTGGTGGCTGGTGCTTTGTGGGTGGAAATGCTCAATGCTCTAAAAATTGGCGTGACTTACAATTTATTTGTAGAAGCTTTCAAACTTGGCTCTTAAAAAATGGTAAAATATTTGTCGCTTGCAGATATTATTTGCCTAAAACTAGCCTCCCCTTAGAAAGTTTTGATACAAGTTTAAAAAAATAATTCCAGTCCGCGCGGCCTCCCAACTCATACAGAATTTTTGAATTAGACCTCTTGCACAATAGCTAGGAACGGGCAAGATGCCCGTTCCACAATTTTTTTTTCTGTGGAATGGGCATCTTGCCCGTTCCAAAATGTGATTAAAACGACTTTTGTAAGATATCTATTATTAAATCATATCGTGTCTGATCGATTAATCGCAGTAAAATTAGTTCGTAGTGCGGACTTTAGTCCGCAGCGTGAAAGCGGACTGAAGTCCGCACTACAAACAGTAAAATTAGTTCGTAGTGCGGACTGAAGTCCGCAGCGTTAGAGCGGACTTCAGTCCGCACTACAAACCATTTTTGTTATGGTAATCGACTCGATATAATATCATCCCATTATCCAATCCTAAAATCTACAATGGTTGGCTCGACTTTAACGCCTGTTGAAATTTTACACCGCTGGCGATCGGGCGATCGCCCGATCGCTCCCGATTTCGATCGCCTCGCCTGTTGGGAACTTGCCGACGATCTGCGATCGCGCGCTTTTAACATTACTCCTGACAACGCAGCCGATGTTGTCCGCCACAAAACCGATTTATTCCTGTCTGTACTCGATCGACTGCATACTTTCCCCGTCAAGTCAAGTGTTTTTCTAGAAAGTTTGTGGAATCTGTGGCTGCCACTGGCGATGCAATTATCGACTGAAAAACAAAGTTTAAACCGGACTTTAATTCAAGGAATTTTAGGAGTCCAAGGAACGGGAAAAACTACTTTATGCCAAGTTTTGAGGCTGATGCTGGGAAAATTGGGATATTCCACAGTCAGCCTTTCTTTAGACGATCTTTACAAGACTTATGCCGATCGCCAAAATCTCCAACAAGCTGACCCGCGTTTAATTTGGCGCGGCCCCCCCGGCACTCACGATATTGACTTGGGAATCTCCGTTTTAGACCAGTTGCGCGCTTCTCACACGGGGGAATTAGCAGCATTTGACAGTCAAAAAATAGAAATTCCCCGGTTTGAAAAATCAGCCTGGGGAGGTGCGGGCGATCGAAGTCAATCAGAACTTATTTCCGGTGCGGATATTGTACTGTTTGAAGGTTGGTTTGTCGGCGTAAATCCAGTCGCCGATCGCAAATTGAACGAGTTTTTGGCGGCGGCGCCGTTTCCGATTTCCACAGAGGGCGACTGTCAGTTTGCGCGCGATATGAATGCGAAGCTGCACGACTATTTGCCACTGTGGAACCGATTAGATCGGTTGATGGTTTTGTATCCCCGAGATTATCGCCTTTCTCAAGTGTGGCGCAATCAGGCGGAACGGGAAATGATGGCTGCGGGGAAGTCGGGAATGTCAGAGTCGGAAATTAATCGGTTTGTGGAATATTTCTGGAAAGCACTGCATCCTGAGTTATATATTCAGTCGATGCTTGAGGGCGATGGCGTGGATTTGGTGGTGGAAATTTTGCCCGATCGCGCGATCGGCAAGATTTGTCGTGCGATCGACTTGATACATTAGCAATACCAATTTTAAACAAATTAGGTACGTAGTTGCGCTTCAGCGCTCTTAGCAAATATCAGCAAAGAGCGCTGAAGCGCAACTACGTACCTTAGAGGGCTAAATTTAAGTCTCGATTCTAAATTAACTGCCGGGAGTACCCATTTCGATCGCCTTTTGCACCAAATCGTCCGTAACATTGCCCGGTGCACCTGTGCGGTTAACTTCCTTAGCCATCGCTAAAAAATCATCGGGATTTCCCTGTGCATCCGCCGGCATTGGGATTTCTTTAGCAGCGGGAATCTCAAACTTAGGCGCAGTTGCAGCAGCGGCAGCTTCGGCGCCGGCACTCGTGCGATCGATATCGCTAACGCTGAATTCTTTTGAAGCTTCGTAGTCGGCTGATACATTAACCTCAGGCAACTTTTGTTCTCCAGCTTCTACGCTTTCAGTTATCTGTTGAGCATCAAATGTTTGAGTGTTATCTAATTCTGTATTCACTTGAGGATTAACTTCAGACATAGCCGACTCCTTGTTACTTTTATTTAACAATTCAATATAATTATTGTCGCTAAAATTCCTATTATTTTCATCTTCCCGCAGATGTATTGTTGGCTTCTATCTCAAGGATGATTTATTTTAAGACGTTGGCTCAGCATTACACCAGTTTCCGAAAACAAGACAACTCTCTGCAAGCTCAAAACCCTTATGAAATAAGTCATTTCAAAATCTAAAATCTAAAATCTAAAATCTAAAATCGCATTACCTCTCGGGGATGGTGACTTGTACCTACAAATGTTGATATTTATATATTCTGGAAGCATTTTTAAGGAATTTTAACTTATGAACTCACCCGCCGCGACCAATACTCACGCTCTCTCAGACGATACTCAAAACATGGTTGATAAAATAAACGGTTTGGGTACAGATGAAAAACTGGCACTGCTCTACTTTATTTATGAAAAAATGGGAGACTCAATTACACCAGCCGCTCCCACTGCTGCGGAACCAGAGTTAGCTCCCATGTTGCTAAATGATTTTTACAACCTTTCCCACGACCAACAACTGAATATAATGCGAGGTATTGTCAACGGTGACGACACGCCTTATTCTCGCGCTTACGGAGCTTTAACTGCTAACAATCAGTTGCTGGTTTGGTATGCTTGGGCTATTGATATGGGGGATAAAATTGTCGATATCCCCGAAGGATATGAGGCAACTGAGGCTGTGAATGGCGTGTTAGATCAAATTGAAGGTCTGGAGTTTGAACAGCAAATTTCGGTGCTGCGCGATGTAGCTAATAATATGGGCTACACCGATGTTAAACCAATTGCTACTCAGGCTCAAGTTGGGAAAACTTCTAGTCTTTAGATCGGACTTTGCTAAAGCCCTCACTATAAAATTGATTGCAGGTTCGTAGTGAGGACTTCAGTCCTTTCCATTCCTAAGCGGTAAGGTGCACACCCTACTGATATCAATTCCGGTTACACCGGAATTGCAGAGGAGACGGCAGTGCCGTTTCCCCACAATTAATAGCGGTAGGGAAACGGCACTGCCGTCTCCTCATTTCGGCTACTAATAATTCCGATGCTACCGGATTCGATAATTCGATATTCGATATTCGATATGACCTTCGTTAAATCTGTTACATCCGTTCCAAAATCGGTTGCCGAACTTGCTTCTGCTATCAATATCAAAAATGTTTGCAGTCAGGAATTGACTTTTTGGGGTTAATTTTTCGCGGGATTTCGATCGCAAATCTCGAACCTTTTTCTAGTTGACTTTCGACCGTAATTGTGCCGTTCATCATTTTGACTAACGAGGCACTAATCGCTAGTCCTAAACCAGTGCCTGGATATGGGCGGGTTGTGCTTTGGTCGGCTTGATGGAATTTGTCGAAAATGTGGGGCAGATCTGTTTCGGAAATGCCGATTCCTGTATCCCGAACGGTGATAATTAGCCGATCGCCCTCTAATTCCCCTACCTCAATGCAAATGCAGCCCTGATGAGTGAATTTAACCGCGTTGGAAATCAGATTCACCAAAACTTGCCGCAGCCGCAACTTGTCATTAACGATACACCGATCCTGCAAGCCCACGCAGACGGACATTGCCACATTCTTTTCGGTAGCTTGATTTCCGAATTCCAGAGCCACATCCATTACTAAATGCGCTAAATCAAATTCTTCAATTTCTAATTCGGTGCGACCGCTCTCGATTTTGGAGAGGTCGAGGATATCGTCGAGCAGGACTAGCAGGTTTTTGCCGTTATTTAAAATTCGCCCCACCATATCTATTTGCTGCGCGCTCAGCAGTTGTTTGTGCTGGCGCAGCAGCAATTGGGAAAAGCCGATAATCGCATTCATGGGAGTTAGCAATTCGTGGGACATGGTGGCCAAAAATTGCGATTTTAACTTTGCTGCTTCTAGCAGTTGCAATTTTTGCTGTTGAATGCGCCGCCCCTGATTTTCCAGTTCTTCCTGTTGGCGAATTAGCAGCTCGTTTTGCAAGTCTAAAAGTTGTTCCTGCTTTTTTAATTTTTCGATCGCCCGCGTGCTGTTAATCGCGATCGCAGCTTGTCTTCCCATCACCGCCAGCAGTTGCACAGATCCGCTGTCAATAGCCGTCCTGTCTTGGACATTACCGATCGCCAAAACGCCCAAACGCCCGGTTTCCCGCGACTCGATCGCCGCAGCACAGGCCGCCGCCGGCACTCCTGGGCCCGACTCTGAGCGCCACAGTTGAGACTCTCCCGTCGCAAACGCTTTCAGCAGAAGCTTGTCTTGTATCTGCGGGGTTCTGCCCGCAGAAAAGTTGGCCGCGCCCCCGACAGCGCTGAGTTTGAGGCCGCTGGAATCGCACTCCGGGAGCGCAACCAGGCAAAATTCAGCTCCGGCGATCGCCTCCACAGTCGCGTCTGCGATCGCTTGCAACAACTCGCACAAGTTACCGTTGCGCTGGCTCAACAAATTTGTAAACCGCTCGATCGCCTGCAAATCACTCCCTGCGTCTATTTTGCCCAAATTTTTGCCTGTGAAGTTAACTTCCGGACACGCTTGGCGGCCCCAAATTTCTGCTTCTGCTGCGAGCGAGCCTTGAGTTTGTGCGATCGCCTCCATATCTGTGTAAGTTCCCACCCACTCCAAAACATCATGACTGTCAGGGTTGGCGGGCGATCCTCTGGCCAAGTTCCAGCGGTAAGTGCCCTCTTGCGCCCGGAGACGAAATTGTATTTCGTAACTTTGGGGCGGCCCAGCATCCGGGCGCGATCGCGCCAACAGACGAGCGCAGTCTTCTGGGTGAACCTGCGCCAGATAGCCGAAACCCAATGCTGCTGCTACTGGTACCCCCGTGTACTCCTCCCAGCGCTCGCCTAAATAAGTCGCCCAGCCGCTGGCATTTGCTTTCCAAACTATATGAGGAATTGCCGACCACAGGCGATCGTTCAGAGTTTCGCCGTCGCAAACTAGGTGTTGGGGGGCTGTTATTTCTGATACCTTGTATAGTATTTCCGCGTCGGAAAAGTCCGAGCGAAAAGAGTTATTGGCGTGATAGTGAGTCATAACTGGTTTTATAAATAAGCATTCAACTTGAGCCCTAACACCGGCTCAAGACTCGTGCTGCTAGCTTTATTAATTTTGACGGCCAATGTGCATCAAAAGTTTTTATACTTTAAATCTATCTCGGTAGTGATATCTTTACCTCTATCAAGGGGCGGACAATGGGATAATTCAGTTACACTGTTTAAACATTGAGAGCTTACCTGTCCCGATCGCGCTTTCCCCGCGCCGCAAAATAATTTAAAAATTTACTTGCAATCTTGGCGGCTGCATGAGTATGCTGGAAAAAGATGTGCGGGCTGTCAAACCCTAAATCAGGACACATTCTCAAATTTACTCAGTTTGGCTGAGTCACTTGACGATATTTTAAAAGTTTAGCGGACTATTGGAAGAAAGATGAGTAAAATTCGCGTTGCTTTAATAGAAGACCACGACCTGACAAGAGTCGGCATCCGCACAGCTTTACAACAGCGTGACACCATAGAAGTTGTCGGGGATGCAGCTAACGCTACAGACGGATTGAAACTGCTTCAGTCTACCAAACCTGACGTGGCAATTGTAGACATTGGCTTGCCAGATTTTGACGGCATTGAACTGACACAAAAATTCAAAAAATCGATAGCAGCCGACTCCGATCCCGATACCAAAGTTTTGATTCTGACTTTTCAAGACAACGAAGAAGAAGTTCTGGCAGCTTTTGCCGCCGGAGCTGACTCTTACTGCATGAAAGATATCAGCTTCGACCAGTTGTTGGACGTAGTAAAAGTAACCCATGAAGGTAACTCTTGGATCGATCCGGCGATCGCTCGCATCGTGCTGAAACAAGCTCGCACTAAGGAGTCGGCTCCAGAAGAGCCGAAGCCTGAGGGCAAAAGAGTCACAATTAAGGCTGCCGAACCCGAGTTCAGTCACATCATTGAAACTTACCCTTTAACCGAGCGGGAGTTAGAAGTTTTGGAACTGATCGTGCAGGGTTACAGCAATGCTGCTATCGCCGAAAAGCTGTACATTACTGTCGGTACAGTCAAGACTCATGTCCGCAATATTCTGAACAAGCTGTGCGCTGACGATCGCACTCAGGCGGCCGTTCTCGCCCTGCGTTCTGGCTTGGTTGGATAAAGCCTCACCAGCAGGCAAAAGCAAGTTAAAAGTAGGGTGCGCCCGCGCACCTTACGCATTAATTTTAGGATGCGTACTGCGCGCCGACCGACTAATTGTTGGCGCTTGTATAGGGTATTATTCGGCGCACTTTACTGCCGAAGATATAGGCTTAAATCTCAGAATCGCCAGCCGAATAATCTGATGTTTTAAAAGCTATATTTAAGTCCGCATCTATCCTTGTGCAGATATTGAAGATCATCTTTTTCTGTGTAAATCTACCTTAAGATAGATGCCAAATACTTCTCAGATTATTAATACTTATACTTGAGCAAGGTAAAGTTATATATAACAACCGCACCGGACGTTTAGAACGTTCTTAATTGCTCAAACCATTGGTTTTCTTCCTTATTTCTTCTTCTTCCTTCTTCCTTCTTCCTTCTGATAAAATTCCGATCGCACTGTCGGTATGGCGCGATGTCACTTCATAAAATGCGTAGGCTCGGCCAGATACTCATACTTTTAGGAATAGTTAAGCACTTACATAAATTATATCCGCAGAGTGATGCCAGAGTTCGCTTCAATTTGCGAGATTAAAACTATCTACTGCTCCTGAAAAATCTTAAAAAGAGGCATTATGAGCGCTCCAATTGAATTCCAGTTATTTGCTCCCTACAACAAAGGAGCTGCCTTGATGGGGTCTTTTTCTAATTGGGAAGAAATTCCGATGGCAAAGGACGAAGAAGGTTATTTCCGCACGCGAGTTGAGTTGGAGGATGGCGTTTATCAATACAAATTTCGCGTGCAGTCCAAAAGCTGGTTTCTGGAGGCAGATCAGTGGGTAGATGTGGTAGATCCCTGCGCGACTGATATCGACGATCCCACTCAAAACGGCGCGATCAGAATCAAAGATGGCGATCGCATCGTGGATACCTACGTGTGGCAGCACGATGACAAACCGCTACCAGCCGATCGAGAATTAGTAATCTACGAAATGCACGTTGCCGACTTTTCCGGTGGCGAAGCCGATCCCCTCGCCCGCGGCAAGTACGAGCACGTCGTCGAAAAACTCGATTATCTAGTCGAACTCGGCGTTAACGCGATCGAACTCATGCCCCTCAAAGAATACCCAGGCGACTACAGTTGGGGCTACAACCCGCGCTACTTCTTCGCTGCGGAGTCCAGCTACGGCACCACCGAACAACTCAAAAACCTGATAGACGAGTGTCACGGGCGCGGAATTCGCGTCATCATCGACGGGATTTACAACCACTCCGAATCATCCAGCCCCCTCACCCAAATCGATCACGATTATTGGTACCACCACGCCCCCCGCGATCCAGACAACAATTGGGGCCCAGAATTCAACTACGAATTTTACGACGAAAACTTAGGAACTTACCCGGCGCGCAAATTCATCGGCGATACAGTCCGCTATTGGATTCAAGAATACCATCTCGACGGCATTCGTTTCGACGCAGCCCGACAAATTGCCAACTACGATTTCATGCACTGGATAGTTCAAGAAGCCAAAAATGCTGCTGGCCCAAAACCCTTTTACACCGTTGCCGAATACATTCCCGAAACTCCCAGCATCACCAATATAGACGGCCCGATGGACGGCTGCTGGCACGACAGTTTCTATCACTGCATAGTCGAACATATCTGCGGCGATACCTTTGATTTAGAACGGCTCAAAGATGCGATCGACTGCAAGCGGCAAGGCTTCTTGGGTGCTACCAATGTAGTGAATTATCTGAGCAATCACGATCACGATCGCGTATTCTCAGAATTGGGCGATCGCGGGATTTTGGATGAACCAGCATTCAAGCGGGCGAAGTTGGGTTCTGTATTGTTAATGACAGCAGTTGGCGTACCGCTGATTTGGATGGGCGAAGAATTTGGCGAATACAAAGCCAAAACGATCGAGCAAGCAAAAATTGACTGGACGCTGCTGGGAAATGACATGAATAAAGGTTTGTGGGAATACTACAAAGGCTTGATTCACCTCCGCAAAAACAACCAAGCACTTTACACCGAAAACATCGACTTTTTCCACGAAGATCCAGACTCGAAAGTGTTTGCTTACACTCGCTGGAACGATGAAGGTTCGAGAGTTGTAGTAGTGGCAAATCTGTCAGAAAATTATCTGGCGGGTTACAGCGTTCCTCACTTCCCGGCAAACGGAACTTGGCACGAATGGACGGGCAATTATGATGTGGAATCTGGCGATGACAATATTACGATTGACTTGCCGGAATACGAAGCCAAAGTGTTTGTTTGGCAGTAATCTGTTAGGTACGTTGTTGGGCTTGGGCCCTCTGATTATATATATGAAAGAGCGTTTAGGTACGTTGTTGGGCTTCAGCCCTCTGATTATATATATGAAAGAGCGCCCAAGCGCAACAACGTACCTTTATTTAGGGTTACTTGCGAGGAATTTTATTTTTTACACGCACCATAGCAGTATTTCTCATTGTGAATCTAAACTACATATTTTACTCAGTTGATTTTCTAGATACAATTGGGTTGCGGCCGCCGCCGGTATGGGTTTGCTAAAGAAGTAACCCTGACCCATATCGCATTGAAGCGATTGCAAAAATGCCAACTGTTCTGCTGTTTCCACTCCCTCAGCAATCACCTGTAAATTCAGGCCCTGTCCCAGGGCGATCGCCACTTTCACAATCGTAGCACCGCTGTTGCCGTTGAGCAAATCTGCCACGAAGGATTTATCTATTTTTAAATTATTCAGTGGGAAGTTTTTCAGAGACCACAGCGAAGAATAACCTGTGCCAAAATCGTCCAGAGAAATTTGAATTCCCATTTGCTGCAACTGCTGCAATACCGACACCGTAAAATTTACATCTGTCATGGCAACTGTCTCGGTAATTTCTATTTCTAAATACTCGGGATTTAACTCGGTTTCTGACAAGATTTTAGCAATGGTTTCTACCGTGTTAGCTTGTAGAAACTGACGACCTGATAAATTCACAGCTACCCGTACTGGCGGCAATCCCAATAACTGCCACTCTCGATTTTGCAAGCAAGCTGTCCGCAGTACCCATTCGTCAATTTGGCAGATTAATCCTGTTTCCTCAGCTAAGGGAATAAATCGATCGGGAGGAATCAAACCGCGTTCGGGATGCTGCCAGCGAATCAAAGCTTCCATGCCGACTATTTGGCAAGTATTTAAGTTGATTTGCGGTTGATAGTGCAGCACAAACTCGGAGTTTTTTAGGGCTTTGTAAAGAAGATTTTCTAAGTTAAGTTCTTCAGAGACTTGATTGCCGATCGCCCGCGTGTAAAAATGATAATTATTCCGACCTTTCTGTTTAGCTTTGTACATCGCAGCATCAGCATTTTTCAGTAAGGTTTCTGCATCTTCTCCGTCATAAGGAGCCAAAGCAATTCCCAAACTAGCCTTAGTATAAAGTTCCCGACCGTCAAAATCAAAAGGAGTGCTTAAACTCTGGATTATTCGCTGGCAAACCTTAGTTGCGTCCTCTGGGCTGTTGATATTGTACAGCAGCAAAGTAAATTCATCCCCGCCCCAACGGGCGATCGAATCCCCGAGGCGCAAACAGTTAGTCAAACGCCGAGATACACCTTTCAGCAACTGGTCGCCCACTGGGTGGCCGAGAGTATCGTTAACATTTTTAAATCTGTCTAAGTCTAGAAATATCACCGCCAACATTTCTGCATTCTGGTGAGCGTTAGCTAAAGCTAAAGACAGCCTTTCATTAAACAGCAATCTATTAGCTAAACCTGTTAATGGGTCGTGAGAAGCTTGATGTCGCATCATCGCCTCGACGCGCCTCTGCATGGCAGCCATGTACAGGTGAGTTCCTAATGATTTTGCTAGTTTCTGTTCCTCGCTGCTCCACTTTTGAGCTTCGCCGATTTTGATTTCTTTCCAAGCTGCAAAGGACTGTCGGGGTCGATCGCTCCGGGCGTCGGAACTGCAACGGCCAGCCCACAAAATTTCGGTTTCTACGGCTGCGCGAAAAATGGTGAGACAGCCGATGCACTGTTGGCGGTATTGCAGCGGTACTGCCAAAAATGACCGAATGTCAGCTTCGAGAAAATTTGCAGATAAAGATTTGACTTGAGGTTCTTGAGCAATATCGGAAATCGCGTACAAGTGCGGGACGATTAAATTAGAAATATTTGTATCAATTGAACTGTAATGCTCGGAATATAGATTTTGATAAATGCCTAATTGGCTGGTACTGTCGGCAGTTTTTGGTTGCTCGTCTTGGTTGGCCCACCCCATGATCTGCTGCCAAAACTCGGTGAGTTCGAGATTGGTGTCTGGAGGCTGCTGCCCGCAGGTATAAAGTTTAGCCGGCCGATCGCCAAATTCGGCGGCAATGTACAAGCGTCCTCCCGAACCGTCCAAATGCTTGACACTTTGTTCGAGAACTGCTTGCCGAATTTCGTTTAGTTCCAGAGGAGAGTGCAGCAAACTGCTAATTTGGTTGACAACGGCTTCGTCGCGCGCTTGCTGTCGGGCTTGAGTGAGGAGAAAAGATTGGGCGATCGCAATTGAAAGCTGATCCACAAGCAACTGTACCATGTTCAATTCTCGATCGCTAAACCGTTTGGGTTGACTGTGGTGACAGGCCAGCAGCCCCCAAAGTTGATTTTGATGTACGATCGGCACCGTCAGAGAAGAACGCACCCCCATAGCCTCCAGATATTCTGCGTGACAGGGGTCTACAGGACAATAGCGAATATCTTCAACCGCTAAAGTTTGGCCGGTTTCGGGACAATCTAAGCGATTAATTATTTTATGCTGCAATCCCACATCTACAATCACTCGCTGCCGCGCTTTGACAAACATTTCGCGCGCACTAGGCGGAATGTCCCCCGCAGGAAAGCGCAAACCCAGCAGAGATGGCACATTTTCGCCGTTGATGGCCTCGGCAATCACCTCGCCGCTACCGTCTGCATCAAAGCGATAAACTTTTACCCGATCGCTTCCTAAAAAGCTGCGGATTTCTCGCGCCGTTGTCGTCAAAATCTCTTGCAGTTCTAAAGAGTTGCGGATGCGATTGGTAATTCGATTGAGTAAAATCTCTTGTTTTAAATTCGCTCTTGACGTTTGTCTAACTCTTCTGCGGGCCATCCCTTTTAATCTCCAGGGCAATTGACAGCATTTTTGCGAGCCACCTTGTTAACTCGCCCTGAACTATAGACTACAACACTTTCGCTCAGTCTGTGGGATTTACGCA
Source organism: Microcoleus sp. PH2017_34_RAT_O_A (assembly GCF_020737885.1). Classification (NCBI taxonomy): domain Bacteria; kingdom Bacillati; phylum Cyanobacteriota; class Cyanophyceae; order Oscillatoriales; family Microcoleaceae; genus Microcoleus; species Microcoleus sp. PH2017_34_RAT_O_A. The sequence continues at coordinate 146,479 of NZ_JAEQDD010000003.1, forward strand.
ACCAGAGAGCCAGAAACCCAGTTTTTATGAATATTTCTGGTTTTCACACAAATTTTCGGTAGGAACTGGGTTTCTCAAAAAGACCTCTTCCAAAAATAACTAGGACGGGCTCTCCGGCCCGTTCCACAAAAAACATTTTTTATTAGACCTCTTGCATAAGTCTTCGATCGATCCTTCAACCGCAGATTTCAGAAAGATAAACACAGATAAACGCAGATAATTTCAGGGTGTTTTCCGATTTTTGCAAGAGGTCTATTGTGGAACAGGCCGGAAAGCCTGTTCCACAATTTGATTAAAATGACTTTGGCAACAAATCTAAAGACTTTGATGCGGACTCGCATTCCTCACTACAAACCAATCTAGAAACCGGGTCATCGGACAAGCTTCTGACTGAGAGTGCAGAATGCTGGAACAATCAACCCGGTTGCTCAGTATTTATACTGGGAAATATCCCCTTAAGCCGACTCCCAAATTTCCCTAATTCTGTCCGGTAAAAAGCTCGCTATTTCCTGAATTCGCTCCTGGGACAACTCATCCTTCGTTGCCGAAAATACACCCGCGATCGCAGTTTCCGATTTTACTCCCGAAGGAAGTGAGCCTTCTAGTTCGACCCTCCGTACAAACAAATTGGAATCGATGCCCAAAGGTGCAGGCCCGCGCAAAGGCTCACGCACCCGGCTTAGCAATCGTACCAGCGGATTCGTATCTTTCCAGAGGTCAGCTATTTCTGTTTGGAGGGTTTTGTCGTCCGTAGGTAAAACTTCTTTGTGCAGTTCGGCTTCCACGCGATCGCTGGCTTCTGTTGTCATCAAATCGCGCGGGCGGGCTTTCAACCAATTCTTTCTGGTAAGTTAAGTCGTCTCTGATTGCAATTGTCATCAACATCTCCTAGGTTAATATCTGGTAAACAGTCAGTAAAAAATGATATTTTTACGGGTTTAATTAGCGATAATTACTACTTAAAAACATTGAAATCTAAACCGGAGAAATAAGTATCTCTCAGCAGGTGGAAGTTGTTAAATTTATGTGCCTCATCTAATCTTTCTTTAGGTAGATACACGGAGGATATCAGTAGTGTAATGTTGAGGGAATTCTCAAAAACTGCGGCCACTCTTCAAAGCAAAAATTAAGCTAGGATAGTTTATTAGCAAGCTTTTTCCTAGTAATCGCCTCTTGTTGTCAAAGCTGACGCAACCTTAGGACGTAAGTTGGCAATTTGCCCGGGGATCAGTAAAATTATGGAGATACTGTGGAGCGATCAACTGGTGCAGTCTTTGCCAGAACTCGCAGCCATATTGTACAATCTGGTTAGACCGAAGACTGGCCATCTGAGAGCTACAAATACGAGCCAATCTGTTTCAAGTGCCCGAGCGCCACTTGAAGAATGCCTCGGGTACAACTTTTACGATCGTTTTTCGATCTGGATTTATGAACTACCCTACGTGGAATCAGCATTTGGAATCTTCTTTAAATATGGGTCACCTGGCGGTTGACAAGCGTCCTCTCGTATTGGCTGTAGACGACAATCACGATAACTTAGAGCTGCTGACGCAAATACTCGATTTATTCGGCTGCGAGTGCGTAGGAGCCATGGACGGGTACAGTGCTCTTTCGACAGCAGTCTCGCGCTCTCCCGACCTAATCGTACTCGATATTTGTCTGCCCGATATAGACGGTATAGAATTAGTAAAGCGGATCAGAGAAAACCCGGATCTCAGACATATTCCGATCGTGGCCGTCACAGCACTAGCAAAAACAGAAGACCGGGATCGGATTCTCGAAGCAGGCTGCGTTGCATATCTTTCTAAACCTTTCAACATCAAGGATTTAGAACTAATTATCCGCCACCACCTCAACCATCAGCCACTTCTGGTTGAGTTTTAGACTTAGAAGTAGCATCGCGAACTTGAGGTGCAGACTCCAAAATTGCGATCGTTCCGGCGCGACCGGTCTCCAAAGTGGCATCGCTGAGGAGATCGATCACTCCCACACCCAAAACTTCTTTGATTAAGTCTTTCAGTGGCAATTCCAGAACTGACTCTAATTGCGATCGCACCTGGGAAGCCAAATCTTGCTGACCGTTCTGAGCCAGCAGTTTTTCTGGTTGAGTAATCGCATTTTCGATTACAATGATTAATTTGTTATCCAAAAGATTGCAGAGCGCCTGACTCGTTTGGTGTCCGAGTACAGATCGGTACAAAGCTTGAATCCCTTGCCCAAGACTCCGTTCTAATGTGCCGCGAGTAGGTACTAAATTTTCCCCGGTCATATTTTTTATGTACAGCAAGATCGCTCAAAAAAATACTTAATAGTTAACAGTTAACTTGTTAACCGTTAACTGTTCCCAACAACCGTCGCCCTAGCCAACGGGAGCATCTCAGTTTTGCAAAAAGCATTTTTTTTATTATAGTGCTGTCCCCGCTCGCGTATTCTACAACTCGCGAGCGGGGACAGCACTATAAATGCCAAACTGAGATGCTCCCCTAGCCAACAGTAACTTGATTGGTTTCCACCCCAGTTGCACCATTAATGCTTTTAGCAATTGTCACCAACTTGGTTACAATTTCCTGACTGGGAACTGTACCTTTGAGAACCACCGTAGTACCGTGTTGAGCAACATAAACAGTCTCAATGTCCGCCACATCAGGATTTGCATCGAAAGCCTGAGCCACCCGTTTAGCTAAACCGCTTTGATCGTATTCTCCATTCAATCCCATGCGTTCCGGCGGGATTGTTTTAGTCGCAGCCGCAGCAGGTTGAGTTTGAACTTGAGCTTGAGATGGAGCTACAGGTGCTTGGTAAGCAGGAGCTTCCACATTTTCTTGATTTTCCAGTTTTTCTAAACCAAACAGTCTTTTTAGCCAGCCCATAGAAGTTACCCTCTCACAATATTTTTGTTAATTGACATTTGGCACGGCGCCGTACAATTCTTATGCTCAATACTAGGAATTGCGATCGCCATTCAGGACGCATACACCGAGTTGTTATGGCCATCAGGCTCGGTATAAAAACCCGGTTGATCGAGTTGTATGTGCCAGTCATAAATACAATTTAATCTTCTACAACTTCACCAAACCTCTGCCTGGGGACATAAATTTTTCTCATCTCAAAGAAATACATGAGCCGACCATTCCGGCAAATCAAACTTAAAGTCTTCTTCCCCAACTCCTACAATTTTGTTGTACATCCACTCGTGCCAAGTTCCGGTATCGGGAAAGTTAGGAATACAGTAATCAGATAGATAAGTGTCCGAAAATTTAGCCACCACTACTATTCGCGAACCATCATCGTTCCAGCGATAGTAAGCGAGCACTTTAGCTTCGGCATTTTGGTGATAAATTCAATGTTTTCGGTGTAAAGTGCCGGAACATTTGTCCGCAATCGAATCAGGTGTTTGTAGTATTCCAACAAATCATGATTCTGCTGATTGTTCAACAAAGACCATTGCAATTTATTCGGCTGGTTGGGGGTTTGGCGAGTGGATTGTCCGAACTCTTCGCCCATCCACAGCATCGGTATTCCTACTGCTGTGACTAGCAAAACTGCTGCCAATTTAGCGCGTTTAAAATATGAGCAGTGCTGTCAATCTCAGTAGCGTAGGGGTCATTAACTTTTACCCATTCGTCGGTTTCAAAACAAGGACTCTGCGACTGCACTCGGAACTTATATTGATAAATACCGCCTGCGAGCTGAATTTTAGTGTGGAAATAACCTCTATCATCTTTTTCTAAGGGAATTTCTTCCCATTTAGAAAAAGAGCCGAGCACTGTAGCTGCTTTGTTGTTGGGAGCGAAGAGTTTGAATTCAATTGCAGCGGCCATGAATACCTTTTACGCAGAACTTATAACTGTGATTAGTATTCATTTTTACAATTTTGCCAATCTGTCGCCATCGTTCTTAAGAGTTAAATCGTAACTCGAATGTTGTCACGAGTTCCGCGCGCACCCTACAGGGTGGTTTTATTGTCATCATAAAAATTAGGTACGTAGTTGGGCTTGGGCCCTCTTTATCTATACGTCTCAAGAGGGCCCAAGCCCAACTACGTACCTTTATCTCTCCGAACCCCTGAATGAAATCAAAATTGTAGCTAAAGTAACTAAAACTTATCGATCGCTGTTTATGAAAATTAATTTAACTTTTGATAACTAGATAAATCGCCTTCAGATATTAATATTTGTAACTAAAGGAACATTTTTTAGCTGACAGAGCTAATACCGTAGAAAGATGTCATTTTAGGCGGAAACAGCGAGGATGAGCTTGTAGTTATCAAGTAAGGGAAACCAGAAAGATAAATACTTTATTCAACTGGATTCTCGGGCGATCGCCTTTAAGTCAAGTTTGAGCGGATCAGAGCAATGATTATTTTTGCTTATACCTTGGTAGCACTTGTTTTTTAGTCAAAGACTGGGAAACTGTGCAGAACCAAAATCAGCTTAAACGACTGCTGCTACCTCAGTAATTGGTAATCGGTGAAAATTTCATCCGTCCCTGTTACCTGTTAGATCTTCCGAGCAGCGGCTAAGATGGCTCTAAAAGTTTAATTTGGGATGTTGACGAATTACCGTTACTGTAAAAACTCTGGAGTGTTAAAAATGCTAAAACAAATGTGTTGGTTGCCCAGATTGGGAGGCAATGGAGAAAAGATATTGCACCTGCGTACCGAAGCTCGTCAAGCGTGGCGGCCTTATACAGCTTTTCCGCAGTTCGCGGTTTCGGACTACATGGAGCCAGGGGGTTCTAAGGGATGGGCAACTTTTCAGAGGCTGATAACTCAAGGGTGGAATTTAGTATCGACTGAAGATGGGCAGCAGTCGTTTTTTGACGAACAAAAAAGTGCTTAAAAAAGCAGAAACGGCAGCAATAAAAGAAGAGGTAAAATCCTCTTCTTTTTATTAGTGTCTTGGACGAAGTATCAGGTTTTTTTAACCCTGAGATCGTGTCCGGTGGATTACCATCACAAAAATGTTCGTAGTGCGGACTTCAGTCCGTAAAAAGCTGCGGACTGAAGTCCGCACTACGAACAAAAAGGTTTGTAGTGCGGACTTCAGTCCGCTCTCATGCAGCTTCTATAACCACTAAACTAAGAGGGCCCAAGCCCAACAACGTACCTCATAGGAGAGCTCGATCCGCTATACTTCGTTCAAGCACTAAGGTGCGATCGATCGCACCCTAGATAATTTTGAGATTTTTGGACAGTTGCAGGTAAGTTGCCCGATCGCCCTTTCTGACTATGCTACCGTTGCTACCCTATCGAGCATCGGCTGGCGAGTTTTCAAATTAAACCGGTATCCGTGGGGGAGGATGTGCAACTTGGCCCCGCAAATCGCCAAAGCCTCATCCTTCAACAGTCCATCCATATTGTCGTGGAGTTTTTCCGACTCGTCGATGACAGTTACAGCCCCTTCGCCAATGACTTCAACCACGTCACCGCTGACTAAAATAGCTGTATTTTCGTCAATCCCAAATCCCAAGACTGCTGGTTGCAACAAGAGTGCAGCAACTAAGCGTCCCAGACGGCCTCGCTGGGCGAAATGCTGGTCGATGACAATTCCCGGCAGGAAACCCATTCCCGGGCCCATTGCTACCACGTCAACGCGAGGATTTGTCTCGGAGTCTCCTTCAATAATCATCATGTCTGGCATCATCGCCGCGCCTGCACTGGTGCCGCCAATAATCGCCCCTTCGGAGTAGCGTTTGTGCATAGCTGCGTCGAGTTTGGTATCTTTCAAGCAGCTAATAATCCGCGCTTGCTCCCCGCCGGTAAAGAATATGCCAGTCGCTTGTTCGATCGCTTCTAAATAATCTGGATTGTCAGCATCTTCGGCTTTCTGGGTGTCAACCACTCGCACATCTTCAGCGCCCAGCCTCTCAAACACTCTGATGTAATTATCTCCGACTTCTCCTGGGAGGCTGGTAGCAGCCGTCATCACTACAATGCGGGCTTTAGTGCCTCCAGCACACCGCAAGAATTCCCGCAGAATTTTGCAATCCCCGTCTTTGTCTTCGGCGCCGCCAATAATTAGCAACTTTCCCTGATTTTCGCTGCCAGCCATACGATCTGCACTCTTAATGGATTATATTTCACTAAAACATAACATTTTTGTTTCCTAACACTGCCAAAAGGTAGAGATTGATACAGAATAAACATCTGATTTTGATAGGTGTTGGAAGCACGCAACTCAAGCATTCCGGTTATTTCGCTCGAATGCGGGGCTGTAACGCGATTTTTTATAAAAAACTAACCCCTCCTCAGGCCATGGAGGAGGGGTCAAAAAATGAGTTTACATTACAGTCTTGGACGCGCGACGGGGTATCAACCCGATTTCTGACTGGAGACTTCACCCATAAACCTCTTATTTTTCGTATCAACCGGGTCGATCGGCGCTTCTAGATTAGTTCGATCGCGAATTAGTGCGATCGCTCGATCAAATTGCTCAATACTGTACGCGCTCGTTCCAAAGGCAGGTGTCGGGGTTTGCCGTTCCAGACAATCTGATATTCGTTGCTATGTTGACCGTCACCGTACCCAGAAATCAGCTTCAAGTGAAATGCTTCCTCAGCTAATTGATGAACTTGATCCCTGAGAGCAGTTTGTGCGATTTTCATAATTCTCTGCCTCTTAAATCCTTTTTCACAGTCATAGCCAATTTTAATTGGCCGTGTACCTCTCAAAAGTTATAGCTTTTTTTCATTAGTGATTAATAATTTAGTCATTAGTAATTTAGTCATTAGTGATTAGTATTCGTAATGGCGAATTGGTAATTGGGAATTGGTAATTGGGCAATTCTCCCCCTCTCCCTCTCTCCCCCTCTCCCCCTCTCCCATTCTCTCCCTCTCTCTGCAATATAGTGGCGATCGCACCCCATGAGGTATGCCAGATTCTGCGAATGTCAGGATTTGTAAACGGTGGCGTCTGTACCTCCAAAAACCCGATCGAGTCTATAGTGCGTATGCTGAGAACCCCGGTCTTTCCCGCAGGGTATGAAAGCTAGAGGCAGGCTTAAGCCAGCAGCGTCAAAATGTTTTGAGTTCAGCCCGGAATAATCCTACAAAATGGTGTAGTATTTTGTAGGAGGTAATTGAACAATGCTGACATTAACTTACGAGTACAAGGCAATACCCACGGATGAGCAAATCCAACTGATTGAGCGCACTTTAGATGTGTGTAGAAAGGTGTGGAACTTTGCTTTGCGTGAGCGCAAAGACTGGTACAACTCGCGTAAGTGCCCAATTAATGCTTGTTCAATTACCTCTGAGTACATGATTCCAGCGGATGCGCCATACCCAAACTACTACGTACAAGCCAATGCGCTAACTCAAGCAAAGACCGTTTTTCCTGAGTTAGCAACAGTCAACGCTCAGGTCTTGCAGCAGGTTTTAAGGAAACTTGAAACCGCGTTTGTAGATATGAAGCGCAAGGGAATGGGGTTCCCCAGGTTCAAGAAGCGTGATGCAATGCGATCATTTGTATATCCACAAATGGGCAAAAGTCAATTCTTGAAGGGTAATCAAATCAAGCTGCCTCAATTGGGGTGGATGGGGTATATCAAGTCTCGCGAAATTCCTGACGGGTTTGTAGTTAAGCAAGCTCGAATTGTTCGTAAGGCTTCTGGATACTTTCTTATGCTGACACTCGAAAGCGCTGTTAGCGTCCCTGACACTGTGCCCACAGGATACCCTGTTGGAATTGATTTAGGGCTGGACAAATTTGCTGCAACTTCTGAAGGCGCGCTGATAGAGCGCCCAAAGTTTCTAAATTCACTGCAACGCGAGTTGACATTACTGCAACGCAGACTGAAGCATAAAAAACTGGGATCTGGCAATCGACGCCAGCTCAATCAGAAAATTGCACGACTTCATCAACACATTGCCGATACCCGCAAAGATTGGCACTTTAAGCTAGCTCACAAACTTTGTGACGGCGCGGGGATGTTGTTTGTAGAGGATATTGACTTTCGGGCATGGGCTAAAGGGATGCTCGGTAAGCATACTTTAGACGCTGGGTTTGGTCAATTTGTATCCATCTTGGAATGGGTATGCTGGAAGCGCGGCGTTTACTTTGGCAAGGTAAATAAAGACTTTACCTCCCAAGTGTGCCCACAGTGCGACACCCATACTGGCAAAAAAGAATTGAAGGACAGGATTCATTCTTGTCCCGAATGCGGCTACATAACTCATAGAGATGTTGCAGCCGCGCAAGTGATCCGCAATCGTGGGATCTCTGGGGTGGGACGCATCCTGGACGAAATTGCCTGTGGAGATGGTCTGACGGGGACTGGCAACAGTCTAGTTAAGAATCAGAGAAGCAGGAAGAAGAGTGGAGAAGCGCAGCTTAAGCCCGCTTCGTAACATCCTTTAAGAATCCCCGTGCATTCATGCCGGGGAGTACGTCAAATGCGCGATCGATTACCGATTACCGGAAATACCTCATCTGTCTGAGACTCTACAATAGAGCTCTTGCTCCCGTCAAATTCACCCCCCGCAAGTCCCCCCTTAACAAGGGGGGAAACAAGAATAATCTTGCTCCCGGACCTGATTCAAGGTTCGGGTTGGGATGGGGTGCTTTGTATTTTTGCAAGAGTTCTAATATCTATGCCCGCAGGTAGTATCCAATGCGCCGACAAGAGAGCTAGTGTGACAAGTTAGCTCAAAGGAGGTCAAAAAATGCTTCAAGAAAAAAATACCGAGACAACCCGCGTCAATGCTAGAAAAACCGATGTTTTTGATATTTTCAACTTCAAACATTACATCGGGCCAAACCCTTATTTAGAAACAGCGGCTTTAGTTTTCGATTTTGCGGTGACGGAGGCGATCGCACCACAGCCGATCGCACATTATCATGAAATTATTGGCGATCGCTACCCGCAACTACTAGGCGAAACCTTCACGAACCACGCCCAACTGTTCGGCCGCACCGCCTCAGAAGTAGCAAAACTCGACATGGGTTTGCACTTCCAACACTGGAACGTCAAACCATTTTCTCACTTTAGCAGAATCAGCATAGAAGCACTTCATGCCCGCAGCGCCAGAGCCGTAGTTTACGCTGTTTGGGATTGGTTTGAAGCCATCAATCAAAATCAAGATTTCCCCCTAGAAGCACAAATTGGCGCGCTGCAAAATATGTTCCGCCAGTCTGTTTACGGAGGCCCGACAGTTTATTCATTAATGCGATCGGCATCCCAAAAAGGCATTCCCACATTTTATTTGTGGGATGAAGGATTGATGCAATACGGTTACGGTAAAAAACTGGTGCGTGGCTCTGCCACAACTTTTGATTCCGACAGTCATTTAGACTCGGATTTTACCACACGCAAAGATGATTGTAAAGCTTTTCTTGCTACCTTAGGATTTCCAGTTCCCAAAGGCGATATCGTCTCCACAGAAAACGGAGCTCTGGGAGTTGCAAGAGAAATTGGCTACCCAGTTGCTATCAAACCAGTAGTCGGTCATAAAGGAATTGGCGTCACCGCAGATATCCGAGATGCAGAAGAATTGCAGGCGGCTTTTAAAAGAGCAGTTAACGCAATTCCCGAAACATGGCCCGTGCGAGTTATTGTGGAAAATAGCATCAAAGGAGCGGATTTTAGGCTGCTGTGCGTTGACGGCAAGTTTGTTTCTGCAACTGAACGTCGGCCCGCTTGGGTAACAGGGGACGGCGAGTCAACTATTCGGGAATTGATCCGCCGCGAAAACCGCAAACCAGAACGCTTGGACACGCCAACTTCGGCGATGAGCAAAATTCAGTCCGACGAAGCGATGGAAATGTACCTGGAACAACAAGGGCTGTCATTGGATAGTGTCGTAGAGCGCGATCGCACTGTATCTCTTCGCAAAGTAGCCAATCTTTCCGCAGGCGGCGTCAGCATCGATGCTACCCGCACCATTCACCCGGATAACATTGTTTTAGCTCAAGATATCGCCCTGCATTTTCGGTTAACTTGTTTGGGGATTGATGTTGTCACAGAAACTCTCGCCAAATCTTGGAAAACCGGGAATTTTGGGATTATCGAAATCAATGCCGCGCCGGGAATTTTTATGCACCTCAACCCGGCTGTCGGAGAAGGGGTTGATGTGCCTTCACATATTATTGATACTTTCTTTGATTCTGGAAAGTCAGCCAGAATTCCGATTATTACGTTCAACCGAATTTCGGTACACGAACTGCAAGAAACAATTGACCACATTCTGTTGCAACATCCTGATTGGACAATCGGTGCTGTTTGTCGCACTGGACTTTTTGTCAACCGTTCTGAAAAGGTTTTGCATAAAAATTACAATCTTAATGTGCAAACTTTGCTGCGAAATCCTAAACTCGATTTGTTGATTGCTGAATATCCCGAAAATGTTTTGGAAGCTGAGGGAATGTTTTATCAGGGCAGTAATATGGTGGTGCTGGATAATCCGGGGGAAACAGAGATGATTTTGCTCAGGGAAAGCACTGATGATGATACTGTGGTGGTGCGGGAAGGCAATAGTATTTCTATCCGCCGCCAAGGTTTGATCGAACAGTACAGTCTGGAGGATGGGGAACCGTTTACTCGGGTGTATTTGAAGGAAATTGGGACTATTTTGTAAGGTGCAAATTGCCACTTGAGTAAGGTGTGGGTTGCATACAATTAAATCAACACAAAGGTGCGAATTATTACTCGCACAAAGTAATAAGCGCACCTTCGTGTTGACGGTTAAGTGCAAATTGCTATTTAGGCAAGGTGTGTAGCGCCCACTCAAATTTAACAATCAAGTGCGAATTGCTACTTGTGTAAGGTGCATTCGGCGCACTATACTGAGGTAAAGTAATTGTTATATTGTCGTTACCAAACTAATATTTTCGTAGAAACCGAACTTTATGAAGATAAATTCATATTTGTGCGATCTTAAGTTTTGACACAATCTTGTTTCTGCGCTGTCGATCGTGTTATCAAGGAAATTCAGAACTATTTAAACGAATCGCACTCCGGTGCCAAAAACTCTGGAAATATGAATGTTGCGAGCAATTGGTTTAATTCACTGACGAAAAATTTACAGTCGTATCGCCGCTACATTCCAGCAGCGTTGACTCTTTGCACGGGTGCCGGCTTGTCATTGATAGCGGCTGCCGTTGTCTGGAATTGGGAAAATCAGCGGATGGCAGCAGAATTTCATCAGCAAGCCGATCGCCTGAATGCGACTTTACAGCAAAGCATCAACAAAAACTTAGATTTTCTGTACTCAATTCAAGCATTCTACAGCGCATCTGCTGAAGTTAGCAGACAAGATTTGAGGGAATTCGTTCAACCGGCACTGTCCCGAAATGCTGCCGTCTTTTCTGTAAACTGGGTTTTGCGCGTCCCGGCTGCGGACAAAGCAGCTTACGAACAGACAATTCGAGCCGAAGGTTTTCGGGCATTTCAAATCTACGAGCGAGATGCTGACAAAAAGCCTGTACCAGTAAAAGCGCGATCGGAATATTTTCCTGTCACGTACAGAGAAGCCCTGGAAGCAGATACAAAATCACTGGGTTTCGATCTGGCTTCCAATCCCGAACGCAAAGCAGCTTTAGAGAAGTCGGTGAATACCGGGAAAATAGCTGCTTCGGGGAAGATTAAATTAATTAAGAACGATAGACCTGGAGTGCAACTATTTCTGCCAGTACCTGGCCGCGCAAGTTCTCCAGATAACTCGGCAAACAGCCGCGAAAACCTCAGGGGAGTGATTTCAGGTGTGTTTCAGATTACCAATATGGTCAATTTTTATTTAGAATCACTGAATTTAGACCACATAAATTTTTATCTCTATGACAACTCCGCCACAGAAAAAGAACGGTTTTTGATGCGCTACGACTCGCAAACCAAGCAGTTTATAGATAATCCACAACTAGAACATCCAGAGTTAACTAATCTCCGGCAACCTATCTGTGAAAATAAGAGTACTTGCACTCGCACATTCAACGTAGCAGACCGCCAGTGGATGCTGCTAGTTTTGCCGGGAAAGGGGTACGATAGTCTGAGCGCCCATGAGGGTTCGCTGGCAATTGGCGCGATCGGGCTTTTGATGAGTGGCAGCTTGACGGCTTACCTGTTGATGTCTCTAGGACGTACAGCCAAAGTAGAACACCAAGTGCGCGATCGTACAATTCAACTAAAAGAGCGCACCGCTGAACTAGAAACGGCACTGACAAATTTACAGTCAGCGCAATTAAAACTAATCCAAACTGAAAAAATGTCCAGCTTGGGGCAGTTGGTGGCTGGAGTCGCTCACGAAATTAACAATCCTGTCTGCTTTATTTCTGGCAACCTGAGCCATACAGGCGAATATACTCAAAACTTGCTGGAACTTGTGAAAATATACCAGCAGCAATATCCCAACCCAACGCCAGAAGTACAAGGAAAACTACAAGAGATCGATTTGGAATTCATTAGTGAAGACTTGCCTAAACTCCTAAAATCGATGAATGTAGGAGCCGAACGCATCCGCCAGATTGTGCTTTCTCTGCGAAATTTTTCGCGTTTGGATGAAGCTGAAATGAAGTCGGTCGATCTTCACGAAGGCCTTGACAGTACCTTGATGATTTTGGACGGTAGGCTAAAAGCTAGCGGTGATTTTCCCGGCATTAAAATTATCAAAGAATACGGCAAATTGCCCTTGGTGGAGTGCTGGGCAGGACAATTAAATCAGGTATTCATGAATATTTTAAGCAATGCGATTGATGTTTTGTATGACGGCGAAAAAAATAAACATTTAATCGCAAAATCTTCCTCAGAGTCGCCTTTTTTACCTACCATTGTGATTCGCACTGAACTTTTAAGTTATAATTGTGCGTGCGTGCGGATCGCGGACAATGGAGCGGGCATGACGGAGAAGGTAAAACAACGTTTGTTTGAGCCATTTTTTACTACCAAACCTGTAGGCAAAGGTACCGGATTGGGATTGTCGATTAGCTATCAAATAGTGGAAAAACATCAAGGTTCGCTCAGGTGCGTATCGGCTCCGGGAGAGGGAACTGAATTCTGGATTGAGGTACCCGTGCGGCAACAGCCCGAGCAATCAGTTGCTAATATTTCATCAGCGGTACGCGTCAGTTGACAGTTGACAGTTGACAGTTGACAGTTGACAGTTATATGGCGGTGCCAAGAGTGCGGGCCCTCTTAGGAATGAGAATTAAATAACTTACAATTTTTATTGTTATTGTGGGATGGGCGGGAGAACCCGTTCTTTCTAGACGGGCGGGACGCCCATCCCACAAATATGTATAAATTATTTAATTTGCGATCCTTAATTGACAGTTGACAGTTTAAACAATACCGATGCAACCGGAAACGATATTAGCAAGCACATCCTAATTTACATTTAAATATTACCGAAAACAAATATCTGGGATTTTACGCGCCGCGACAATTTATCATTGTAGTAAGGTCTGATTACCAATTACTAATTACGATGTCTTTACAATTTATTAGCATTCCGCCAACCACCGATCGCAAACCAGTCGCTTTAATTGTCGCTTTGCACGGATGGGGTGCTAATGCTCGGGATTTGACTGCGTTAGCACCGGCTTTCAATTTGCCGGATTATCAGTTTGTGTTTCCCGATGCTCCGTTTCCCCATCCCCAGGTAATGGGTGGCAAAATGTGGTATGACTTGGCAAACAAAGATGCTGAGGGATTGGTAGAAAGCAGGGAATTGCTGAAGGAATTATTGCTGTCTTTGGAAAGCAGCACGGGCGTGCCTTTGTCTCGCACGATTTTAGGAGGCTTTTCTCAAGGCGGGGCGATGACTCTGGATGTGGGTTTGACTTTGCCCGTAGCTGGTTTAATTTGTCTGAGCGGTTATTTGCACTCGTCGATTTCGCCCGTTGCTGGGAGTGCTTTGCCGCCTGTTTCGATCGTGCACGGTACTCAAGATAATATTGTGCCCGTTAGTGCTGCGGTGCGATCGCGCGAGAGTTTGACTGCTTGGGGAGCACCCGTGCAGTATCGAGAATTTAACATGGGACACGAGATTCTGCCGGAAGTTGTAGATGTAATGCGAAGTTTTGTTGTAGAAACTGTGTCTAAATCTGATTAAAGGCTTAGGATATAGTATGGCGGAAGTCTCGGGCAGGGTCAAAAAATGAAAACTTTAACCAAAGCATCGCGCGATATTGCTGTACTTACTTCTCAGGACGTGGCAGAATTGGCTGTCCGTTTGGAGGTTGACGATTATACAGATCCTTTTGAGGGATTGAATGATTGGCATTTGTTGCGATCGCTTGCCTTTCAGCGGCCGGAGATGGTTGAACCCTATCTCCACCTTCTGGATATGGAAGCCTACGACGAAGCATAGGCTTAAAAATCTAGCTCAAAATTTCGACGGGATTGAGGAAGAAGTTAGCAGCATATTTTGTTGCGGATTGAACAGATGAGTTATGGATTTTTGTCTGTTTTCATCTCAACTTCTTTCTTGATTCTTTTTTATTGAAATATGAAACAAGGTTGGTAGTGAGGACTTTAGTCCTTCATGGATGCGGACTAAAGTCCTCACTACCAACCAATCTTATATCCAAATAATATTATAAGTAAGTCGTTTTTTATCTAAAGGGATCATCTCATTTTTGAAAAAAGCATTTTTCATTATAGTGCGAGCGTCCCCGCTCGCGAGCAGTATAATACTCGCGAGCGGGGACGCTCGCACTATATGCAAAACTGAGATGCTCCCTATCTAAAATATAAAATCCTATGGTGAAAGGTAGACGAATTTTAATCGGCGTTAGTGGCGGGATTGCCGCTTACAAAGTTTGTGAAGTAGTTTCAACTTTAGCAAAAGCAGGAGCTGAAGTTAAAGCAATTCTTACGGATGCGGCCGGGGAGTTTGTCACGCCTTTGACTTTTGCTACTCTTTCCCGCCATCCTGCTTTTACAGACAAGGATTTTTGGCAAGCAAATCACGGCCGCCCGCTGCACATTCAACTGGGAGAATGGGCGGAAGTTTTTGCGATCGCTCCCCTGACTGCTAATACTTTGGCTAAGCTGGCGGGGGGTTTTGCTGATAATTTGTTGACTAATACTGTCTTAGCTTCTACTTGCCCAATTTTGCTGGCGCCGGCGATGAATACTGATATGTGGGAACAGCCTGCGGTGCAGCGGAATTGGCGGGAAGTGTTGACTTATCGGCGCTATCATGCGGCGAATCCGGGGGCGGGAATGCTGGCGTGCGATCGCGCGGGTGTCGGTAGAATGGCTGAACCTCATGAGATTTTGCCTCATATTGAGTCGCTGTTGTATACCAAGGGCGATCGAGATTTAGCCGGTAAACGGGTGTTAATCAGCGCGGGAGGAACCCGAGAACACCTCGATCCGGTGCGGTTTATCGGCAATCCTTCTACCGGCAAAATGGGCATAGCTTTGGCGCAAGCTGCACTGCATCGCGGCGCGGCTGTGACGCTGGTACACAGCATAACTGGGGAATTGTCGCTGTCTGGTGTACGGGCGATCGCAGTTACCAGCGCCCAAGAAATGCGACAGGCGATGCTAGAATGCTTTCACGATGCCGATTTGACGGTGATGGCGGCGGCGGTGGCGGATGTCAAACCAGTCGATCGCAGTAATCAGAAATTGCCAAAGCGATCGCTCCCCAATTCTTTACCGTTAGCGCCTGTAGCCGATATTGTGGCAGAGTTGGGGAACTTGAAGCAGCCGCACCAAAAGCTCATCGGCTTTGCAGCACAAACTGGGGATATTGTCAAGCCAGCGTTGGAGAAATTGCGGGCTAAGAAGCTGGATGTAATTGCCGCAAACCCGATCGATAAAATAGGTGCAGGTTTCGGCAGCAATACCAATCAAGCAATATTAATTAATACCGCCGGGAAGCAAGTAGAAATTGCACCTTGCAGCAAGCTAGAAATGGCTCACCGACTGTTAGATTTTGCGATAGAGCGGTGATATGATTCTCGGTGAATTAACGACCATATTTGTAGGGGCGGGTTCACAAAAAATCTTTGATTCACATTCACAATATCTATAAACCCGCCCTGACCGATGCACAGAATGCGATCGACTTCCAACTCGTTATAGATTAGCAGGTTCCGGGCATAATTCTGATTCCACAAAAGTTGTTGATTCCGACTCGGCCGGCAACTCAATATTTGCGATCTTAATTTCTAGTTTAAATCCTAAAGCTTCAAGCAATTCTACCAAACTGTAAATTTCCGAACCGCCGCTTTCAGTCAGCATCTTGTCGAGTTTTTCGTGATGTTCTTTTGCCGACTCCGAAAGAGCATTCATCCTGATTCTAGCCTCAATCACCTTTCTGATAGCATTTCTCAAAAGTGCGGGTTCAGGGTCTTTTTCTTCCAAAATAGCCCAGATATAGGCAGCAGCTTCTTCCGGCTCTTTGAGAGATTCAATTAGGTACTCGCGGTAGCTATCACTTGTCGGTGCTTTCACGTCTTTCATAATCTTCCCAGTATACTATAGCTTGTCGAATGTCTTGTTCTTGAGTGCTTTTATCTCCGGCTACTAGGATGACGACAATTGTCAACCCAACTTGTCCGAAGTAGACGCGGTAGCCCGGCCCATAATTAATTCTGAGTTCAAAAACTCCTTCTTTTACTGACTTGACATCTCCGAGATTACCTTGCTCAACTCGGTCAAGCCTAGATTTGATTCTAACTCTAACATTCCGATCGCGGAGGGCATCAAGCCACTCGGTAAATGGTGCCCTACCCTCTGCTGTAGTGTAACGTCGAATTTCCCTGGGTTGTACTTCCACAATTTTATCTTAATTCTTGGCTAATTTCTATAATAAGCGCGATCGCCCTCAAATTTAAAAAGCAAATCATACTTAAGACAGAGGCATTCGATCGCCTTTCAGGTAAACCTTGTGCAGGAAACTTTGATTAAAACAGGGAATTGTGAATGAACTTTAAATCGATCGCAAAAACCAATCTACTACTCAGCAGCCTAATCGTGAGTCTCGGATTCCAAACACTTCCAGCCGCAGCCGCAGTCACCGACGCGCAAGTTTCCGCCCTCGTAGAAGCGCTGCGACAAGCCGCCCCGCCGCAAACCGCAAATGACGGAATGTACAGTCAGTGGCAAGTTTTACCGAATAATATTTCCCGCTGGGCAAAATTCTGTACCAAACAAGATTTAACACCGCAACAATTTGAAGCCGACGCCACAAAAGCCAAAACAATTGTTACCTGTATCGTGGGCGATTTGCTGCGCGACGAATACAAAGCTAGCAGCAACAATGAATTAACCGCTATCCGCCGCGCCGCTTGCTGGTGGATGACAGGAGAATCCGCAGCTTGCAAAAGTGGCGCCACTGCTACTTATGCGGACAAAGTTGTCAGCGTTTACCAGCAGCAGCGGCCGAAAAAGTAAGGTTTGTGCTGCGGGATTTAGATTTTTTTGACCGCAGATAGGGGCAGATAAACGCAGATGAATTGCGATTTTTAGCAGAGGTGTAACCAATCCTATCGAGCCATCGGATGTAGGTTTTGGGCTGTGTAGCCTTCGGGCAAGTTAGAAATATGGGTTGCCTTCTGCTAAGAAGCAAGCTATAATCAGTAATGTACGACCGAACTGTTCGATAGAGCAGTGTAGGCCGCGCCAATTTTTTTCATGTTTCGTTCGCAAGAACAAGAAGAGAACCCAACAACAGGGTTCTATTTTAATTTATGGATGAGTAACTTTTCCTTTGATTTTAGCTTTCAATCTTGAAGCAATGGGTGCATCTCAATGCAAGCGAATATATGCGTAGGGGCGAAGCATGACCGCAGAAAATAGGAGATGATAACTAATAACTTATATGCGGTCATGCTTCGCCCTCTTCCTTGCGCCAGATGCACCCGAAGCAATTTCTGGTTTGATTGTTAATTTTAGCTCTGGCTTTTGTGCTGATGGACAGATAATAGCAATTTGATATCCAATTCAATTATCCTATAAGCGCCAAAGATTCTTGAGAACATTAATCTGCTCTTTCTGTCGTCGAGCGATTACTTCTGGCGTCCATTCCTGTTCCCGCAGCACTTGGGTAGTAAGTGCAAAGGGTGAAACACCTGTTTTAGTGGTGAAATACTTCTGTTTTTTTACATCAAAATCATAATTTTGTGCCAGAGTGTTTTTCGCACAAGATAGTAAAACTAAGTTGCCAAGACGATGTACATATTGAGCGTGCTCTTGCTGATTAGCAAACCACTTCATCCACTCACTATTAGCACCTAGATTTTGGGGAAGTACGTGCTCGACAGTAATGTTGGAGAAGTTGTAAGATGCTTCACCTTCTGACAGAGCAGCATCTAAGCGCACCAAAACATAACGACGAATTTTTTGCATTAGGTAAAGGTCACTATCGAGGACTCTAAGGATATTGTTTGACTCTTCAGGAGTAAACTGGAGCGGTGAATAGGAATTGAATAAATCTTCCTCTTGCTCAATAGCAGTAAGCAATCTGCTGTAACGTTCTATGCGCTCATTGATATTGGCGCGGACAATCATTAAACCTGCGGCAAGGCGGTCTAAATCTCTAAAGAAACGCAGCAAATTATCGGGGTTATTACGGTTACGGTTGCGAGATAGGTAGAGAATGGCAGGTGGTACCCAGTCAAAATTATCAATTTTGTTTAACCATTTAAATAGTTGATTAATTTCCTGTGCACGCGCCTCGCTTTCATAGGTTAAGTTGTAAATGTCCGAAAAAGCCTTAGCATAAGGAGCTAAAATTTCATCAATGAATTGCTGAGGCCCAGCCGCAGGATTGATGTTTTCTTGAAACTCTTTAAGGATACTCTTGCTAAGTTTTTTCTTTTCCTTAATCATGCGAATATGAGAAAACAAATCTTTGAATAACTCGCGTCCCAGATTCTCCTCGGTATCTTCCCACTTTTTAGTATATTTTTCTTGTTGACTTTCGGGTATTTTTCCGATAATGTCAGCTTTCAAGATATCAGTTACAGAAAGATCTAATCCCCTATTGTTCAACACAGAGAATATCCGATATGCAGAGTCAAAGTCAGGCGTAGAAACCACTACTAAGAAGCACTGAGTAATGATGAACTGGGCAAGGCGTATACAGCAATGTTCGCCTATTGCATGGAAACGTTGCAAGAATAAATGTGCATTTTCTTTAATCAGCTTCTGACTATCCATCAGCTCAACACTGTTCAACTCTTTGAGCTTGTTAATACCACCTTCATTTTGAATATATTCCTTGAAAAAGTCTGCATCTCGCTCGCGCAAAGTCAAACGGTAACGATTAGGAGTACCCGCAATCAAGCTGCCTCTTTGGTATAGAAAAGTGGTCAAGTCATTGGCGTGTTCTGTTGGCAATGATGCCCTGAGAGCAGCTAGTAGTATGGTGAGAGTCGTTAGACGTTGCTGACCATCTACAATTTCAGCGGCTGGCTGCTCCGATTTAATCAAAACTATGCTGCCTAGAAAGTAGGGGTTGAGTTCATCAATCGTCTCGTTACCATCTCCCAAGAATGTTAGCAGGTCTTCCAGCAGTTCCCCAGCTTCCTCCTTTGTCCAAGCATAGGGACGCTGGTAGAGGGGAATGGTGAACATAAAGTCATCGCTAAAGATTTTTTTAATCGGATGTTGTTCACCCTTGATGCTGACACGGTTCATGCTTGGTTCCTGTGTTAGGTGTGGTTGGTAATTGCTTCCCGAAAGTCAATTTTCCCTGTTGCTAGAATACCATGCTCAAGCTTGGAAAGGCGAACTCTCAACTTAGCCTGTGCAGGCTGGTTCCATTCGTCGCGCCGCAGATGTCAATCTGCGGCTGAATCACCCATTTTCTGCCTGACTTCTCATCAACTTTTGCACGCTACCCAACGCCCGATTTAATTCGTAACTCTTTCTTTCCGAATTCTGCAAAAAAGCCTGCTGTTCTTCCTCAATCATTAACACATCCTGCCGCACCAAACCATCTAATAACTTTTGAGCGGCACCGAAACAGCTATCTTTGATAAACTTGCGAAACCACACAGGCAATTTGTGCAGCCGCCAAAACGCATTTAATGAGGTAAAATGAACTAAATAAGCGCGAGTTGCTGTCTCGCTTACCGGGCAAACTAAGCAGTAAATCTTAAAGTCGCTTCCCAATGTTGAAACCCAGTTCGGGTAAACATAACTCACGTCAAGCGGTTCCGGGTGCAGTCGGCGCAGAGACTTAAAAAATAACTGGGAAATTGACCAAATTTTATCTATTTTGTAATAACTTTGTGCTTGATAGCGAGCTGTTACTTGATGCTCGTCTTCTGCTAAACTATCTAATACCGGATTTGCCCAAGCTTGCCAATCATCGTGCAAGTGTCCGTGGTACATATCCATCAAATTTTCAATTAAAAATGAATAGTGTGCCTGACAGTCGATGACTGAGACTGTGGCAATATAATTGAGATGTTCCCACTCGGGCAAATCCAATAAATCTATTTTTTCGGCTTGGGTTTTGTCGCCGGGAAACAGCCAGATAAAACCGTTTTGCTCCTTGACTGGATAGGAGCGAATTTTGCAGTTAGGTAGCTTTTGGTTTTCTGCTAAATAATCGACTTCGGCGCATTCTCCGCTTGCATTTAATCGCCATCCGTGGTAAGCGCATTCGATTAAATCGCCTTTAACTTTGCCGTGGCTGAGTTTAACTTGTCGGTGCGGGCACCTATCTTCTAAAGCGTTGATTTTGCCTGTACTGTCGCGGAAAAGTGCGATCGCCCGATGCCACAATATCACAGCTAGGGGCTGACTCTGTACCTCTGTGCTGCGGGCGACTGCATACCATTGCTCCAAATTAATGCCCAACTCGCGGATGTGAGTTTTTTCTCCCCTTGCAGATATCGATTCGATCGCATTATTTTGCATTACAAATTTTCCCAAATTACGCCCATAGAACAACCCAATCTTACAAAATAACAGCCGGGAAAGCAACGGCCGTAAATTCTTTTAAATCTCCCTTCTGACAAATACCTGTCGCTCGCTAAATGCTTCAACCAGCTTGGCGACAATCTAAATTTCAACAATCTTGAAGCATCGCGAAATCCGTATTTAGAACAATCGGGAATAAAATCTCTAATTGCACCTATAATGTAGCCGAGGGTGGCTGGTGTTTCGACTTCCGAGACATTATCTAAAAAGACAATTTTACCCTGCCGATTTAACAAGTTCTTAATGCCTGAGAGGGCGACGGGTAGGTTGGGTAGGTGGTGAAAAGTGGTGGCACTAACTATTAAATCAAATTGGCGATCGAGCGCTAATTGACTGGCATCCATTTGGATGTATTCGATATTGGGGGCTGAGCGTTTTTGACTAGCAATAGCCAGCATTTTTGCTGATAAATCTACCGCC
The DNA here is from genome assembly GCF_020737885.1 of Microcoleus sp. PH2017_34_RAT_O_A. Classification (NCBI taxonomy): domain Bacteria; kingdom Bacillati; phylum Cyanobacteriota; class Cyanophyceae; order Oscillatoriales; family Microcoleaceae; genus Microcoleus; species Microcoleus sp. PH2017_34_RAT_O_A. Next base: position 167,781 of record NZ_JAEQDD010000003.1, read on the forward strand.
ACTACACGCTCGTAATACTTAGCTAATTCCCAAGCCAGAATGCCAGAACCGCAGCCAATATCTAATGCTGTACCTTTGTTGGAAGACAGATTTTTAGTAAAAAAATCGTTCTGGCTTTCCAAGGTGGCAGCGAAATCGTATTCTGTTGCAAAATCATCAAACGTTACAGATTTATTGGGAATTTTCCAGTTACTCTTCAGCATCTATTCTTGCTTTATACTCATTCAACATTTTACCCGCAGATGCACCCAAAGCCACGCGGATGTTTTTTTGTTCCCAAGCTCTGACTTTTCTCCTCAGCGAAACCACACCCACAAACCGTAACTCATCTGAATTGCTAGTAATATTACCAACAAACTCAGGAGAGCGATCGCTCCTAATCCTCCGAAAAGACCTACAATTAGTGTCACAACCGCCGCAGCTAACTTTAAGGCAGGACTCCATATCGGGTGAGCGGGTTCGTCCTCATCTCGGCGCAAAGTGGTTTCTAGTAGAGCAATCACAGCTAAAGAAATCGCTAAAGAACCACAAATTAAGCACCGCACGTTCAAAGGCAGCACTGTTGCTTTCGAGGCAATTACATTGTTGATTCCTGCCGCCGTTGCCGTCACCGACATTACCAGCGGCATATGCAAATATCCCCAAGCAAATACCCAACCAGTTGCAGGTTTTGGAGGCCTGCGAGCGACAAAATCAAAGTATATCCACCATATACCGAAAATCAGCGTCATTCCCAGAATTCCAGTGATGGCATGGGCGAATTCAAAGTGTTCTTTGGCGGCTAATCCTTGAACTACGCTGACTACGGCTTCCCCCAAAACTATAATCATAAATAGTCCGTATCTTTCGGGAAGTCTGGAACTGCTAAATTGGGGGAGTTTTGATTGGTGTCTGAGGGTAAATATCGGGGTATTGATATCTACAAATAAGCCAATTACCCACAAGATAAAACGTGTTGGGGGAGGTGCGAAAACGGATAAGATAAAAAAGGCGATCGAAATACTAGAACCAATGACAAACCGTTTCGCAGTTGGGCGGAAACTCGGTTCGTGGTAACCAGCACGCCACCAGAGAACAGTTACGATCGATCGCGCAAATACGTAAGATAAGGCAAAACCCACAGAGGTTTCTCCTAAACCGTGGTGGGAAAATACCGCCAATCCCGCTACAGCCAAAATTAGGAGAAACGTAAACAATCGATTTTCAATTCCTTCTGTCTCAAACCGCTCATTATAGTAAGTTGCACCGATCCAAACCCACCACGCGGGCAAGAATAGCAAGATGTATTTACCCGCGCCTACCCAAGAAACATCGATCGCCAAATTGTGCGATAATTCGGCAATAATAACTACGAATACCAGGTCAAAAAAGAGTTCCAGCCAGCTAACTTTTCGGTGCAATTGCTGTTCTTCGTCGGTGCGGATTTGCGGTTTTTGCCACCAGATTCTTTTAGCCATAAACCAATGTTTTGTGTGCTAATTTAACTCGAAATAAAATAAAAAGGTTCGTAGTTAGGACTTTAGTCCTTCTATGGATGCGGACTAAAGTCCTCACTACGAACCAGTTTTTTTTAAGGTTCGTAGTTAGGACTTTAGTCCTTCTTCTCCTGAGGACTAAAGTCCTCACTACGAACCAGTTTTTATTCGTGCGGACACGATTGAAAATCCGCCCCGCTGCAAACCTTAGATTTTCAGCACGCCTTCGGGATTCACCGTCAAGAGCGATCGCCTCTGCAAACCCTCCTGGTATAAAATAGCATTAGCTGCCAACAAACCGCTGCTCACCGCCCTTTCCATTAAACCGCAAGGAAAAGGCATTTTTACCCAATCTCCCGCAAACAACAGATTGGGAACAGCGCAGCAAGTCTCCGGCCTTTCCGCATAACTACCGGGCGGATAGCCCGAGAAATTCTTTTGATTTACCAACTCCCGGTGCAGCAGAGTTGCTGCTTTTAATTCCGGTACAATTTCATACAATTCTTGCTCAAAAGTAGCCAGCAAAACTTCCTGGTTGGGGAATTCCTTCTCCTTGTAACAATAAGCGTGCAGTTCCACTACGCTACCGCCAGTTTTCTGATGCCACTCGATGAACTGATCCTGGATTTTGTGGTAAAGTGTGATGCTGTCAGTCAGTTTGTAGCCGGAAAGCGAACTAAAATTGCTGTGTTCCCAGGCAAAATCGCGATCGAACCAAAAACGCCCAACCGCAAACGGATCGGCTATTTTCAATTCCTCAATTCGGCTCTGCACCTGCGGATTCACCTCACCGCTGGCCAAACTAAACAAATGCTGCATCCCCGGAACATCCGCCGCAAATACATAATAATCAGCCTTCAATGTTTCCCCTGCATTCTGCGGTTGCGACTTATTAGGAGCGGTGGCTAACTGTATCTCATCGGATTTTTTATCAACTACTTTAAATCGAGGCAAATCCCGTTGAGCAGGCCCGCTCACAACTCGCCCATCAGCATCAAAAACTGCCCCATGACAAGGACAGTGAAATTGACCGTCATTTTGTTTCTGAACCGTGCAGCCTTGGTGAGTACAGCTCAGAGAAATTGCCTCTTTTCCTCCGGGTGCGGCGGCAAACACGCTGTCGCCAGCGCCGAAATATTCCGTAGAGTTGCTGTCAGTTAACAGCGCGTTTCGCTTTACCCAAAAAGGTACTTTACTCTGCACGTCTCCAGACTGATAAGTCAAAGAATCAATCTGACCGTTTTCCCAGTGAATTCCGCTAACTGCGACATCTGTCAATACTTTGCCACCTTTACTTTCAATGGATCTGGCAATCGGCTGCACCAAACTCGTGCCCATATCTTGCCGCGTGCCGTTGAAGGCCAAACCTTCTGGATTTCCGAAAAAGTAAAAGTGGAAGAATTGCATTAATTCTCCTACGCTCAATTCGTCGGGAGCGTTGAGACTGGACTTGGCAAAAGGCAGAAAATACAAGTCGTAAAGTCCGCGCGGGAATTCACCTTTTACCCAGTCGGCAACTGATATGTTGTCGAGGCGAGCGAAACTTTTTTGAGTTTGAAAACCGCCGATTTCCCGAAAAACTTGCCAGTGAGCGGGTTTTGTCAGGTTGATTCCCCACTTGAGCCTATTCGGAGAAGATATCCCCAAATCAACGATATTCCAGGGGAAAGCTGAATGGTTGGGACGGAAAACTTCTGGTTGGTATTTGCCGTCTCGAAACACAACGGCGTAGGATTCTAAAGATACAAAGTTATCGGTAATTTCTAGTTCTTTGACCACACTTTTGAGGTTGTAGTATTGCGGAAAAAAACCGTGAAAACCGTGTTCCATCATAAAGGTTTCGTTGCCGACTTGTATCGGCCAACTAGCAATTTTACCGCCGAGTTGGGGCGATTTGTCCAACAGCGTCACGGCGAAACCCCGCTGACTCAGTTCGTAAGCACAGGCGAGCCCTGCTAATCCTGCGCCGACAACTGCAACGGTTTTGGGTTTATTCAGCATTCGCGGCAAGTCAAGAGTATCTTGCACAAAAACGGCGGGTTCGGGCTTGGACAATCGAGAGTAGCCCAGCAGCCCGCCTGCGGCACCGACTCCGAGGAATTTGAGGGCGGTTCGTCGAGAAACTGGTGGAGATAGCGGTGGATTGGTTGATTCACTCATAAAGCTGGTTCACACAAATAAATCATCCGATTTTAGATTTCAGATTTTAGATTTTAGAGGCGATTCGCGGATGCTTCCGGGGACTTGTACCTAAAAACATCTCAAATCGGCTTTTCTATCTAAAACTGTTCGGTGATGGGACATACGCCATAAGGCATACATCATAAGACCTAATACATTATATGTGAAGAAAAATTCAGACAAATCACTCAGTCGGAGTAGGACGATCGCGCGTTGGCGAAGCCCTCGAAGAGGATCGCAAATTAATCTATCTCAGGTATGATGTTTCCAGGGCTATTGTAAAGTATTGTTACGCCCGATACACCCAAACCCAACCGTACAATCTATCACCTAAAATTCATAGACTTAAACCAGTGACAGTTAAACTATTGTCGAAATTGCGCCGCCGAGAGTTTCTGAAAGCTTTCTCACTTGGCTTAGCCGCCCCTTTTTTGTCTAACAGCGCAGCACATTCTCAAGACTATTCAAATATCGCAAAAAGTGCTATCGGCACCAATCTCACAGCCCGAGAAAACCAAAAACCCGGAACCCCAGACTGGGAGTTAGAAAATCCTGCTACGAAGCGAGAAATCGAAGGTTATGCCTCTCTGACCAGCGTCAATCTCGGCGGCGAAATTAAGTTATTTGTCAACACTAAAGAACCGAATTATAGCATAGAAATATTCCGCACCGGATGGTATAATGGACTCGGTGGCCGCCGGATGAATGACCCAATTGTGCGGAAGGGAATCAGACAGCCTCCGCCGAGAGAAGATGAAGCATCGGGACTGATAGAATGCGATTGGAAAGACCCGTATATTTTGCGAATTCCCGATCGCCCTTCCGACTGGACAAGCGGCATTTATTTAGCAAAACTCACAGCCAGTATCAGCGGGAAACAAAGTTATATCATCTTTGCAGTGCGGGATGACGATCGCAAATCCGACATTTTATTTCAATCCAGCGTTACCACTTTCCAAGCGTACAACAATTGGGGTCACAAATCCCTTTACCGCTGGAACAGCATGGCAAAACAAGCTTACAAGGTTTCGTTTAATCGGCCCTACGCCATGAGTCCCAACCGCAAAGCAGCTTACGGCGTAGGTGCGGGGGAATTTCTGACAAATTTTCAGCCAAAAAGGAGAACTTCGAGCGCTGGTTGGGAATACAATATGGTCAGGTGGCTGGAAAAAGAAGGCTACGATGTTACCTATGCCACCAACATTGACACGCATTTTAACTCCCGGTTGCTGTTGTCTCACAAAGCATTTTTGTCCGTCGGTCACGACGAATACTGGTCGCGAGATATGCGAGAAAATATAGAAGCTGCTAGAGATGAAGGCGTCAGCATCGGATTTTTTGGTTCCAATATTTGCTATTGGCAGATCCGCCTAGAACCCAGCCGAATTACTAGGGAAGTAAACCGAACTGTGGTTGCTTATAAAGAAATGGCAGATTTAGACCCTATGGGCGCATTACAAAAAGAATTAGGCGCCGTTAATTCGATAGTAAAAATAGCTAATACTGGGGAATTAAGCTATGGAACAGAGCAACTAGAAAGCACTCAAATAGCAACAAGTTACAATAAATCGCCAGCACTTAATTCTTTAGTAACAACTCGCTGGCGAGACCACTCTATCGGAAGTCCAGAAGATGCTTTGATAGGTGTTATGTACGAGACATTTCAAGTTAATTCTGATATTGTGATTGATAAAAATGCCCCGGATTGGCTGCTGGAAAAAACTCAGTTAAAACAGGGCGACAAGTTACCGGGACTGTTGGGTTATGAAGTCGATCGAATGTTTGGCAATGCTCCGAAAAATATAGTTCGGGTCGGGCATTCTCCATACCCTCACGGCGGCGGGACTCGCTATGCTGACATGACGGTTTATACAGCAGATTCGGGGGCGAAAGTATTCGCGACTGGTTCGATGCAGTGGGCGTGGGGATTAGACGATTACAATGCGCCGCAGTTGCGATCGCCTGTTTTAAATGCCGGAGCTCAGCAGATAACGCGAAACGTTTTAGCAAAGCTGTTAAATTCAGCCAAAAAGTAAATTATGTAATAACTATCCTCTATCTCCATAAGCGGCAAGGTAAAGGGAAGCAGAGCCTCCGAATCTGCATTACTAGGCTCTTCCTGGTAACGAGCAACGAGCAAACATTGCTTAAGTTATTAAATTGTTATTCCTAATCAAGGTACGTAGTTGGGCTTAAGCCCTCTTTAGGCCTATGGATAAAGAGGGCCCAAGCCCAACTACGTACCTAATTTTTGTGATGACTATAAAACCACGCTGCTTCTTAACGAGGATGCGAGGGGGATATCCAAGTATAAGGAGTGTTAAATGAACCGTATTGGGCTATAGGTCAAAAAAAGCTGTAGGGTGCGGACTACGTACCCTACAACCTATATGTCACAGATTAAACAGTAAATAGATGTATATGAGGTTTTACCGATCGTTAGATTTGCCGTCAAACACCTCTCTGAGTAACGTCAATCCTGCTAAAACGCTCTCCATCTGCTCCTCAGACAAATCCTCGAACATTGGCGAAATATTGCTACAGGTGAGCGCTTGAATTTCTTCGAGCCTCGCACGACCAGTTTCTGTCAGTTTCAGCACCACCGCTCGCCGTTCCTGAGGATGTTCTTTGCGGTCTACAAATTTTTCCTGAACCAAGCGCTCGCAAATTGCAGAAGCAGTCGGTCGAGTTACCCCCAAATAATCTGCTAACTTGGATAAAGAAGAACCTGGATAGCGGTAAAGAAACATGAGACTGCGAAACTGAGATATCGATAAAAAGGGTTCTCCTTGATTTCGCATTTGGGCTCGAATCGACCCCACAATCAGCGGAATGATTTCCACTACTGCCGCAGCGCAGCTATCGGGGGTTATTCCTGTAGAGGATTGTTCCAAATTCATCTTTCTTCCCCCTGAAAAATCTCCACCATTGCTGTACTCAGCAAGGTGGCGTGAGCAAAAGGGATGCTCGGTTGGTGCAGCATACAAATCAAATTTCATGTTTGAGTAAAAAAACCTTGGCGTCAACAGAGGCTTTCTGTGAAGCTCCTGCACTTGCTCGGAGGGTGCTTCAGTGACTTATTTAGGTTTTTAGTTTACTTTTCCCAGGGGGGTGTAAGTAAGTATAGGCGACTCGGGCATTTAATTATGGACGGATCGCTAATTTGCTTTATAGACAGTACAGGTATTCGCTCTGCACCGCAATTGCAGTAATACTAACTGTTAGCTATTCTAACAGTTTAGAATTAATTTGTTTGGCTAAATTTGTCAATTTATATGAAAATCGTGTGTAAATTTGGAAATTCAATCTGTTTATCAATCCCTGACTTGAATTTACTGCAATTAACTGCCACACGCGGCTATTTTCATTGAGGGAGCTGGAAATGTTGTTTTTAATTTGGCATCGATTCTGTTTGGGTTGTCGATAGCTAACATTGGCGATCGACCGCATAGTGTAAAATTATTTATCTAATTAAGTATTATTACATATAAATTAGGAAAAGTGAGTTATATATATCACAGTTAGTTGCTCGATCGGAAAAAGTACCATAAATTTTGGAGTTTTTAACTGCCGATGGCTCGCGGGCGACACGCCCGTGCCACAATTAACAAAGATGAGTATAAAAAGTGAGAAAGTTGGTTTGATTAGTAGCCTTAACACTATTTTCGTAATCCGTACAAGTACCTATCAGATCGAAAATTGTTGGTGCGATCGCAAATCAAGTCAACAGCAAAGGAATGAGAATTAAATAACTTATTGATGGTTCTTGTGGGATGGGCGTCCCGCCCGTCCCACTTTCAAGAGTGTAAATTATTTACTTTGCGATCCAAAACTGAAATATACCGCCGCCAACTTGTCGCCACCCAAAATATCGACTTAGCCGAACTCTACCACGAGGCTTGCCATACTTTGCTCCCAGTGATAGCGCTAGTTAAATTTGATTGTTGCAACTTAATTTACAACCTAAAGACATAGGACATAAAAAGCAATTATTGAAAAATTTACGGTGAGAGTTCGATCTCAATCCCGAATTTCCGCTGCTTCAGGTTCAACTGTATTGATTGTTAGATTTATTTTTGGGTTGGAGTCTTTAAAAATATGCCACAGGATTTGATCGAGGGTGTTGAAATCAAGGCGGGATTTGCGATCGCAGGGGAATCAATTGCCGCTATTTCTCAAAATAAGCTGCCGTTGTAATTGCTCAACTAGAGCGTCGGTACAAATGTTGGGCTTGAATCCTTTGGAAGGTGGAGTGCTGGAATTTTGAAGAGTTTTTTTGGGAGATGGCTCTGGCTCGGGTTTTGGTTCGTAGGTGTCTAATATTGCGCTGAGTTTTTGGATTTTCTCCCATAGCTCTACTATCAAGGCTTCTTTTGCCTCGCTCGATAGTTGTTTTAAGTCGGGGAGTTTTTCCATTCCTTTATCTAATGTCTATATTGTCTTCTTGTTAAAGGGGTTGAGCAATTACCTTATTGGTTCTTTTGCATGATTTAGAAGGGTCGAGTCCACCAGGTTTGGTATTAGAATCGGGAGGTGTGTTAGGTGTTTTTGATACTTTCGATCCGGCCCCGGGTTTCGTGTTTTTGTCTGGTGGTGTGATTGGTGTTTTTATATCCGGCTTTCTCTGGGGTTTGGCGTTTTGTGCGATCGCAATTCGATGATTTTTGACCAAATTATTTTCTACTACAGTAGCTGGATGTGCCGGATTTGCCAGCGCTGACGCAGAATCGATCGCCAAAATTAAACCCAAAACTAACTGCAATTGCATTTTACACATAAAAGCTCTCTTCTCTCCCAGTCCCTCTGAGTTCGGAATTTGCTTGTATAGATGCGGTTTCAACCGCCGACATTTCTCCGAAATTTCAGCCGCCGAGGCTAATTAAGATCGATCGTACACAAACAAGATACCACCCGTCGCAACTAAAGCCACAACCGCCGGAACCAAAGGCATCCAGCCACCGAAAGTCAAAATTACCAAAGAACCTTGGTACAGCACACAGATCATAGCACCGCTAGCGATCGCCAACACCAAGAGCGATCGACCCCGCCAAACCAACAGCCCGCCCGTCACAGCCACCAACCACACAAAAACAGCATCTCCCCACTGTATCCCTTGCGATTGTGGTAAAAGCCACATTAGCGGCCTTTTATCAATTACAGCGCTGAGGATTTGACTCACCATGTGAGCGTGAATCCAAACTCCCGACATTTTACCGTAAGGAGTATCAGAATCCTCCCTCGAAACCTCCGAAGTGTGACCAATTAGGACAATTTTACCCTTGACTAAATCAGAGTTTATTTTCCCTTCCAATACTTCTTGAAGCGTCACTTTAAAAGCTGGCTTGGGGTTGGCGCGGTAGTTGAGCAAGACTTGACTTACTAGCGCCTTTAAATCTTGATAACCTCCTGTACGAGTAGCCAATCTTTTGAATGTAACATCAGCGATTCGCCACTCTTGATTGTTACTTATCTGTGATTTTATTCCTTGATTTTCCAAAAAACGCAAAGCTAACAGAAAGCTGAAGCTAGTGGGAATTTTACACTTGTTAGTAAAACTAGAAACATTTGGTTTATAGGAAAGAGATTGACGGCGAATACTGCTACCTTTTTCATGGCGCAATTCATCCGGAGTCAAATCGCTAAAACCAAGTTGATTGGTTAATTTAGCCTTAGACAATTCTGGCGGCGGATCGTAATTTATATCATTGGAACCATAACTGCATACAGTAATAATATTAGGATTGCTATCAAATAGGGAAATTAAATTTTTTCTTCCTGGCTCCCTTGCCACATTTCGGTGCATATTCAAACCAATTGCTATAGGTTTAAACTGCTGCAATTTGTCCATCGCCTTTGCTAAAGTAGCATCCGTTTGGGGATAGCCGTACTTCTCGGCATCCTTGTTTGTCACTTCCACAACCAGCAACCGATTGTCGATTAATTCCGGTTCGCGCTGGCTCATTAGTCGATCGAGCATTGACAGTTCCAGCGCCTCCATAACCCCCAGAGAGCGCGTTCCCATCACAGCCAGGGTACAGCCCGCACTCGCCAAAATCACCGACTTCAAACGCGAAAAAACATTAACCGGCGGTCTTTTCCCAGACGTGGGAAGCAAAGTCAAATCCTGGGCCACAGCAGGCGAATCCGGCGCCAGCAAAAAATCGTTCCAAACCGCAGGCTTCGCTGCCGGATGCTGCCAAATTACAGGCAACCAACTAGCACAAGGAAAATCCTTTTCCCAAGTCTCCAACCGCCGCCGTGCTTCCCCCGCTGCTGCATACAAAGACTTGCCATCCACAAACTCTTTAAGAAAACACTTTAAAAATTCTTGAGCCACAAAATCCGGCACAAACTCCCGCATTAAAATCATTTGCGGAATCATCTGAAAATCATCTAAATTTCTAGCCAAACCCAACCCATCGCAACAGTTAAAAATTGCCAGTTGCAAACCATTTTTTACCGCTTTCCTCAAGCCGCACCACAACTCATTAATTGTCAAAAAATCAGTTTGATTGATATATATTTTGCCAATATCGTCCTCAGTTTCCCCATGGCCTGCAAAAAATATAATATCCCAAGATTGCTCCCAAAGTTCGTCGTTAATTTCGTCCTGTTTCGGTTCCACTAGAAACCTCACCTCAGCATTGGGAGACAAATTCTCCAAAATTTTCCTATCTTGCGTGATATCAATCCCAGCGCTGTTTCCCAGAATTGCTAAAATCCTTACCTTAGACTTGCGGATAGGTTGTCCAGGATTTTCCAGTGTTACATAGTTTAATTTACTCAGCGAAGGTTCGGCTTTCGGAAATCTTTCAAACAAATCCCACTGATTCCAAGGCAGTTTGTGCAAGTGTTTGTCATTTGTGCAAATCAGCACCCTTGCCTCTTCATCTGGATTTAAATTGTCCCCAATTATTCTATCTACCCTAGCAAATTCAGGAGACTTGAGCCAATCATTCAGCATCAACACAAGTTTTTTCCCAGACTCTTTGCAATCATTCACAGGACTTCTTGCATTAATCTTTTTCGGTTTTATCCGACGAAAAGACAATCCTTTAGCCACCGTCGATTTCACAGCAGTATTTTTTTTGGCATCTTTGTGCAAAAAAGGGTAAATTAAATGCACTAAATTTTCCTGGTGATGCCGGGAATTTGTTCCCATAGCTCGATATTTTTCCCGCCAATGTTCTTCTTCAAAAGCTGCTATTTGCGGGTTGGCTGGCAATGTTTTACTTTCCGTAAAGTCCGTAGAGGGAAATTGATTATTTTTCCCAATTTTTATGGTGCAGCGAAAACCTTCTTCGCAATCTCCGTCTAATTTCAAAACAATTAACTTATCCACAATTCACACCCCCTCTTGATAAGTGACAATTAGATCAAAAAATTTTCAGTCACGCTGAAATCGCCCAAAGCCAACTTGACACTAAAATGCTCTCCCGGTTCTCCGCTTAACTCAAAGAGCAAATTTTCTGTTTTATTTGCCCTAGCTTGCATCAGAGGTTCACCTTCATCATCCAGCACCATCAACTGCAAATCGTTGGGCAAGTTAGTTTGACCGTTTGTGGGATAAACCTCTACCGAAATATCGATATCTGGTTCATCGGTTGTCATCAATTCCACAAATAAAGCTACTTGCTCTTTTCCCCACTCTAAGTTGAGTAATTTGCCTCGCTTGACTGGTACGCGTACATCTGCTGAAGCACTTTTTTCGACTACTTGGGGACTTCGGAAAGCAAACTGCAATTCTGGTTTTGACTCGAACAGTGTTTGGGCTGTGTGCCAACCGCTATCGACAATATTGTGCAACCACTGACTGAGATTTACAGGCTTGAGCTCGTCTAAGTATTCTAGCAGGTTGTCGATCGACTCCAACTCGCTAAGTGGAACTTTTTCTCGATCGCCATTTTTGACAAATCCCAGCAACTTCACCTCTTCGAGAGATTGGCCGATCTCTACAGCAACATAACCGATTCTGTCCGATCGCACTTCTGCCGGAATCGAGACACCTTCTTCACCAGGGCTTACCCAACGGCATTCCAGCTTGCCAATACCTTTGACATCCAAATCCGCAATATCCATGAATTTCTGGATCGCAGGATTCCAAATATTGCTGGCATCCAAATCAGTGTCTATTTCCATACACTGAAAGTAGAAATCGACTGCGTGCACAGCCAAAGCATTGAGATAAACCTGTTTGGCTTTCCCCCGGTCACTTTGTTGCTGTGCAAGGGTTTGAGCGCTGCGGTAGGCTGCTGGGGCGATCGGTATTGTCAAAACTAAATCAACTTCTGTGTTATTCATGATCCATCTCTGCTTTTGGGTTTTGAATGTCCTACAAGTATTCTCGGAATCTGGGCGTGAATTTCTCCAAAGACCTCTGGTAAAAACTGCTCAAACTTGAAATACTTACTCCTAACTCTTCGGAGATTTGCTGCAAGCTTGCATCTTCTATCACTCTCTTGACCAGCAACAATTTAAAGTTGACGTGGGCGTGCTTTCTCATCACTTCGTTTTGAAAAATATCGCCCGGATCTTCTTCAATCATCTCAATTAGACCTGCTGCGATTGGACAAGATTCATGTTCGACCTGCTGCTTTTCCATTTGATTGAAAACGGGTTCCATATCTCCGTAGTATACAGTTGGTAAATCTTTCCTACCTATAACTTTAGGGGTGGTTTCTTGAAAACATTTAACTATCAAGAAGTTTACCCACTGGCTGACCTCTTTTTCAGGTCGGTAGTTGTGAATTTCCCGGGAAATGCGAAACATCAGTTCCTGTTTGGCTTCCAGCAAAATTTCCTGATAAATTGCGTAGGAAAAATTCTTATTCTGCGGACAGTTAATGATTTTATATTTTTCAATTTCCATCACTAATCTGGTCACAGCTTTCTGTCGCCCTAAAGTTTTAGGCTGGTGATTTTTGGCAGCTATGGCTAGCTGTTTGAGCCGATCGTCAATTTCGTCCTTAGTAGGCATCTCTTGTTCCAAGGTTACTCAGAAAAATAGTCTCCAACCAGCTATGCAGGCCGCCGGGTTGAGCGAATGCTCCCAGAGCGACTGGTGCGCCGGCTGTCGGAGCCGCCATATCCCCTGCAATGCCTTCTATTTGCCTATCTGTCGGGATCTGCGATTTTTATGCAAAACTTCTGCATAATTTACAAAACTTTACATAATTCGCGAATTTCTGGGCCCAGGGGCGGTCGTTGGTGCGCCAGGAATCAGGCGTTGCGGGCTGTTCACCCGATAGGAGATGTTTGGGGTTTGTGTGGAATGCTATAATCGCGATCGCCAGCAGAGTTAATTATTTACAGGAAGCGCGATCGGCAACCGAGCAGGACGATCGCACTCCGAACCAACGGTTTTTACGATCCAGAGTGGTGCAGCAGTCAAATAAGCCGTTATTATTGTTTCAAAAAATTCGATTTTAACCATCATTCCCAATTCTTTAATCGCAAATCGAAAATGGTCTAACCGCCCCAAAACCATGCACTACCAATCCCAGCAGCACCGTCAAAAACACGCAACTCAGAAAAAAATCAAAAGAGCTATTTTTTACTGTTTGACAGCCATACTTTTCTGCTGGAGCACCGCGAACCTCGCTACCATTGCCCAAAAGCCAGAACCAGGCGGACTTAACGGGCAAGAAATGAGACAAGTTCTCGATCGCGGAAACCTCACCGAAGCCGTCACCAGAATCGAAAAAGACTGGGAAGAAGACTATCAAACATACTTTGAACAAGACTTTGCCGCCCGCGAAAAAACCGCCCAATCAATATCAAAAACTCTTTCCCGCCTAGCAGTTCAAACTAAGAAAAAACCAGCTTTAATTTACGCCATCCCGCGCACAGACCAACTAGAACTAATCTTAATATTGCCCGATCGCCCGCCAATTAACCGCAGCGTCCCCTCAGCCCAAAAAGACAAACTGGTGCCAGTCGTCCAAGCATTTACCAGCGAAATCACCAAAGTAGCACAAATTAATACTACCAGCTATCTAGAATCAGCTCAACAACTTTATCAATGGATAATTGCACCGCTAGAAGCAGACTTGAAAATAGCAAAAATTGACACCTTGCTGTTCTGCGTCGGCGAAGGTTTGCGAACGGTACCCCTAGCAGCAATGCACGACGGAAAGCAATTTTTGATCGAAAAATACAGTATGTCGCGGATTCCGGCATTCAAGCTGATAGACATCAATTACGCCGATCTCAGAAACTCCCACGTCTTAGCAATGGGAGCAGAAAATTTCTCAGAAACCGCGAACAAACAACCGCTACCGGCTGTTCCGTTAGAATTAAGTGCGATCGCCCGACAGTGGCCAGGTCAATCCTTTATCAACGAAGATTTTACCATCGTTAACTTGCAATCGCAGCGACTGCAACAAAGATACGGCATCATCCACCTGGCGACTCACGCGGAATTCCGCCCCGGAAGCCCAGATAACTCCTACATTCAATTTTGGGATAACCAACTCAGATTATCTCAAATGAGAGATTTGAAATGGAACAATCCGCCACTGGAACTGTTAGTATTGAGCGCCTGTAGAACTGCCTCGGGAGACAAAGAAGCAGAACTCGGATTTGGCGGCTTAGCGTTGCAATCGGGAGCAAAATCTGCCCTCGCCAGTTTGTGGTATGTGTCAGATGCGGGGACTCTGGCGCTGATGACAGAGTTTTACCAGCAGTTAAAAATTAGCAGCAAACCTCAAGATCCTCCAATCATTAAAGCTGAAGCTCTCAGACAAGCACAAATTGCTGCGATTAAAGGTAAAGTCACCATCGAAAATGGGCAACTGCGAAGTTCTAGGGGAGAAACTCCGTTGCCGCCGTCTATCCCCAAACTTGAGAGCAAAAATTTATCGCATCCTTATTATTGGGCCGCTTTTAGTACGATCGGCAGTCCTTGGTAATTGTCGGGGAGAAACAGGTAAGATGCCTGTTCCACTATGGGGGAGAAACAGTTATAGCGGATCTAGCTCTCATATGAGGTACGTTGTTGGGCTTGAGCCCTCTTAGTTGAAGGGTTATGTAAGCTGTCAGTCATACCTCATCTTTTTGAGAAAGGCTATAAATCAATACGGTTTACTTAAGATAGTCATTGCGTAATTGTGGGGAGAAACAGGCAAGATGCCTGTTCCACTATTGGGAAGAAACAGGCAAGATGCCTGTTCCACAATTGAGGGAGAAACAGGCAAGATGTCTGTTACACAATTGGGTTTATTTAAAATATTGTGGGGTGGGCTTCTAGCCCGCACAAAAAGTTAAATCTTTTGGGCCGCAATTGAGGGAGAAACAGGCAAGATGCCTGTGCCACAATTGGGGGATAAACAGGCAAGATGCCTGTTTCACAATTGGGTTTATTTAAAATATTGTGGGGTGGGCTTCTAGCCCGCACAAAAAGATGAAGACCGCCCAATTTCTAGACTTTGCCCGATCGCTTAATCAGTACACTAATCACTTGTCCTGGTTTTGACCCTCGCTGCGGAGGACTCCAATCGCCGACGGCTGCAAATCCCAGCCGGTACAACGTGTGGATGGTTTCTAAAACGGCTTTGTGGGAACCGAAAACGGTTATCTGCAAGACTTCCTGTTCCGATTCAAAGTCGTCATTTGGACGATCCTCTTCGAGGGCTTCGCTAACGGACGAGTTATCGTCAGGCAAAAATTCCTGTGACATAATATGGTCTCCTAGTTTTTGGTTTTTCTGGTGAGGAAAACCCAAAAACCCAGCCGCCCCGCATACTAACAAAAGGCAGGGCGGCGACAGAGAATGTTATCCTCGATTAGCCTCCATACTGCTCATCCCAGTTTGGCGGTTAGCTGTCCTTAGCTGTTACAGCAGCTTTGGACAGTGCAACTAGATTTTCGGGCGACGCTGGCTGCTTCCTCTTCGAGCAAAGCAACCTTAATTTCACAGCGTAGCGGCTTGTGGGGCCGCCGTCAATGAATTTTAGATTTTAGATTTTAGATTTTAGATTTTAGATTGAAGAATGGCTCTGTTTGGTAAGTCGATCGCTCTTGGATGGCGATAATTGTACGGAACGATATAGCAACCGCCACTACCGATATTGAGATAAATATATAGAATAGAATCGATATATGCTAGGACTCTTTAGCATAAACAGTTTGATGCTCGTACTATGTAACTGTCAGCGGTCAACTGTCAGCGGTCAACTGTCAACTGTCAACTGTCAACTGTCAACTGTCCATCGAGCCTCTTGACCGAAACAGATGATAGGCTATAAAACATAAAGTAATTCAATATCTGTAGCTGTCGCTCAACCAACCACCACCAACCTGTGACAAATCAAGCGGGAGCCTTCAAGGGGAAACAAAAATGAAAAAATTAGAATTTTTACTACAGAAAGAGGGCGATCGCGCCTGGTTGCCCCTAGAAACCCCCGACGTGGAAATTCTAGAAGGCAAATATCGCGTCGTGGCGCGCATTCAGCACCCCAACACCGACATCGAAATTCGCATCATCCATACATCCTTCGACGAAACAGCCCCCCAGCGGAAAGTCCAAAGCAGATCGGCCCGCACCAACCCCGAAGGATTAGTCGTGATTATTCCCTACACTCGTCTCAAACCGGGAATGTGGGAACTCTCCTGCTTACCAGATCCCAAATCAGAACCAGCAAAATCTTGGCAGTATGGCGTGCAATTAGAAGTATTGCCCGCAGAATCGGAAACTTCCGAACCCCTACCGGCGATCGACTCCTCCGAAGCCGCAGCCTCAGAAAACGCAGCAGCAGTCGATCGGACACCAACCGAAATCCCAGCCCCACCTCCACCTCCACCGCAGCCGACCAAAATCTACCAATTCCCCCTTCCCCAAACGCCTCAGCCGCCGAAACCCCCAGTCAAACTCGAACTTGAACTCGTACTCGATCGAGAAACCTTCATCACCCAACTCGGCCGCCCCTTAATCATTTCCGGCAAAATCGACATTCCCCAACCACCTCAAAAAACCAGAAGAACACCACCTCCCATCCCCGAATCGCAACTTCAAGAACTCCAAAAACTCATCGGTTCAGCACAACTGCAAATTTACCTGCGAGACCCCCAAACCTCACAAATACTCGCCCAAATCGAGCAGCCGATGCCAGAACAAGCTCCTCCCTGCATCTTTGCCTGCGTTACCTACATCCCACCCGACTGCAAAAGTCGCCTAATTTTAGGAGAAGCAATTCTCAGCAGCGGCGATGTAACTTTAGCCACCAAACTATTCACAATTACAGCCGGTTTAGAACACCTGCTAGAAGCAATTAAAGACGATTTCATCGAAGAAAAACATCAAGCCGAACCCTCCGCAACAGCAGTCAGACCACCTCGGAAAGAAGTACATCCCTCCTTCCTCCGGGTAGCACAAAAAAGCTTAGATCTGCCATCTCCCGCAGAAGTCGCCATCAATGAATCTTTAAGCAATGAATCCCTACCCCCTCAACTAAATTCCCGCCAGACTCCAAGTGCGGGCGGCCTAGAATTGCCGGCATTCGGTAACAAACTGCCCGACAGCAGCCGATCGCAATTGCTCTCAGAAATCACCAATTCGTCTAGAACATCCGCCGGGGCGATCGACCAACCAACCAAACCCTCAGACATCGCAACTACCCCAGAAAAGGCCGAAGTTCGGGCGATCGACCAAAAACCCCAAAACACTCCCGAACCAGAAACACCAGCCCCAGAACCTACGCCACCCCCCTCACAAAAGGCATTTCAAACCTTAAACGTCCAAAATAGATTTTGGTCGCGACTGAGTTCCCTAGCCAGCACCGGCGAATCCCCCGAATGGCTGAAAGCAACCAGCCTGTCGCCAACTCCAAAAGCCACCCCCAATACCAGCGAAGCCATAACAGTCGTCGAAGAAAGCAGCCCAACTAAAGTGCAACCAGCAATCAGGGAAACCATTTCCCAACCGCAACCTACTGGCCCGGAAGCGAGAGAATTTGTGGTGTTTGACGAGCCCCCGCAGCCGAAACAAGTTGCTCAAAAAACCACCAAAGTAGAAGCAGAAGCAACTCCACCAACTCCCTACGTTTTGTCAGAAGACGAGTCAGTACCGATGCCCATCCTGGAATTGCCGCGCGCCCAAATCCTTGCAGGCCAGGCTGTAATAGTGAAAGTGCAACTACCGGAATTAATGCCGCGGATTTATGTAAAAGTTTGGGTATTCGATCGGCAAACCTACCTAATTCTCGACGGGCCGCGCTGGATTACCGAATTTACAGCTACCGGGTTGGGAAATATGCGAGCTAGTATCGAGTTAGAGATTCCCTACGGCTGCATGGAAATTGAATTTGAGGCGATCGCCGTCGAAATGCAAACTCAGCGGGAAAGTCACAAAGTCAGCGTTCACCGCCAAGTTTTACCGCCAGCCGCGCCCACTTTGCCTCTGGAAGGTTAAATTGTCGATCGCTCGCTCGATGAATAATATTCACATCAACAAGCATAATAAAATTGGTTCGTAGTGAGGACTTTAGTCCTTCTTTCCAATAAAATTGGTTCGTAGTGAGGACTTTAGTCCTTCTTTTCTTATGACTGAAATCCTCACTACGAACTAATTGGACTATCGGTAATCTACCGACGATAATTATAAGGACTAAAGTCCTTACTACAAACTTAATTGCCGACGATAATTATAAGGACTAAAGTCCTTACTACAAACTTAATTGTGGTATTTTTTCAAGTCGATCGCACTAACTGCCGAAACTTCTTCTTAAACTTATTCTTATACACATAGATCGATCGCTGAAAATCCTCAACTTGCAGCGACATCTCCGCAGCCAAACCCGTGCGATTCCAAGCATCCTCCTGACACTTGCGGCGGCAAAAATTCATCGGTTCCGAGTAAACCTTAGATGTCGATAAAGTCGGCTTCGGCCCGCACCAGTGAATCACAGTCGCCGACTCGCGATCGCCCGCAGGCCCGTTTTCTGCCACCGGAAACCGCTTTCTCAGCAAATCCTGGTCAAAATCCGGCACCAACAACTGCATATCCACATTCTGCACCCGCAGTCGATTTTCCCCGGCCGCCCGGAAAATCATAAAGTTCAAAAACCCCATTTCTCCGTACTTAAATATCCCCGGATTAGCCTCCGTAAAATCTAAAATTTCTATGTATTCTTCCAAGCTAAAAATACCGCGTTTAGCAAAAAAAGTACCCGTGCAGAAATAGTTCGATCGCGATTCCGACCACCTAAACTTCGGGAAATGCTTTTCAACGCCCGGAATATCAAAGAAAAACTCCGAAACATCTGCATCCGAGTAATCGTAACAAGGCTTGTCTACAGTAAAATCAAATTCTTTAAAATTAGCCAACTTCAGAACATCGCCCCAGACGATCGTATCGGCATCCAAAACCATAAAATTCGACCAAGGGCTTTCCCAGAAGGCAATCATTTTAGTTTTACCCCAACCAAAACTTCTTTTCCTGAGAACCTCTTGGGAAACGTTTGTGCGATCGATAACTCGCACCCCGTAAGACTTTTCCAAAGCACTCACAGAAAACGTACCATCAATCAACAAACAAATCGGTACATCTCCCAGGAAATATCGAATGCTAGCACAGCAACCCTTAGCAAACAGATAATCCTGGTCGCAGCAGGCAATAATAATACCAAAATCTTCCATAACTCTCACTCTTTTTCTAACTTGCCAACCCACAACATTTGGATTGTTTGTTTTTTCGGCACATCTATTTTCGAGTTGTGCATTTTTGCCAGCTTAGCACTAAAATTCTGCGTTCGCCCGTAAACAAAAACATCGCTAAAACCGCTGGGAATTTTGGGTATCGCGGGTGGGTCTAGCAACTGAGCTTGACGGCGCCCTTCCTGGTCAAGCAACACCAATTGCCACATCACTTTCGGCTCTAACAAATGACTCATTGACAGTATATTTCCCAGAGTGACTTCCGAGATATCACTGACAACCAGCGGCTTAGGAGCGCGATCGATCCTCCGAGCAATTACGGGATTTTCCCGGCCCAATTCCTTAGTCCACCAAGTCTCGGCTTGAGAACTAACAATATTCGACAGCACAGAGCCCGTTAGCAGTACAACTGTCAGAACTTTCCACATCTGCCGTTTCCAGCTTGGCACGCCCAGCGCGCTAATTTTAGTCGCTAACAGGTAAGCAACAGATATTTGCATCGCCAAATAAGTCGGAAATAGATAGCGAGGTTTAGTCGATCGGATTCCTCCCAATATAACATCTGGTAGCATCACTGCCACTGCTGTCACCGCCATCAACACCAGCAAAAACAGCCAAACCTGTTTCTTTGTCTCACAACACAGAAAATAAACCGCATAACTTACGATTGCCAATAAAATCAAAGTCGCTGCCATCAACCCAATCAAATTTATTGATGTAGCCTGAGAATTTAGCCCAAAATCCCAAAAAACACGACCGATATTCCCGCTCCAATTATTAATCAAAGATAGCAAATTACTGTCTCCATTCGCCCAAAGAGTCGCCTCTTTTGCTGCCTTTTTGTTTATTACTAGAATCACCATCCAAGGCAGAAAAGCTACCAAAGACAAGCCAATTGCCATCACGTAATTAACTACCTTGCGATTCAACCTATAACCTTGCATTCCCCATACATAAATTCCGTGTCCCAAAGCGACTAACAGGCTAAACAAGTGTGTGTAAAATCCCAGAATAGTTGCTACTGCATAAATACTCCAACTTAGCTTAGTTTGAAGCCGCATTGCTCTCAGCAGAGACGCACAAGAAACTAAAATCAGCACCGGCCACAAGCTGTAGGGACGAGCTTCTTGAGCGTAAAGCACGTGCAAGGGAGAAACTGCTAGCAATCCCACGGCTATCCACGCCACTTCTGGTGCTGGAAACAATTCTCGGCACAGCCAGTACAGAGCGGGAAAGGCTAACAAACTCATCCAAACTGAGAAACTTCTCGTCGATAAAGGAGAATCACCGAATAGTTTTCCCCAACACTTGACTGCCAGAAAATATAGAGGTGGCAGTTGAGGTTCTTCAATGGCAATACCTTTAACTGTATCGCCAAAATTTTTTGTGGGATTGGAGCGCTGATATTTCATCAAATCTTGTGCGCCGACTAACTGAACGCTGCTTATTTCATGCAGCACTTCTGTTTGCGTGTATCCCGAAATCCGCAGGGAAGTAAATACTTCATCATACCAATAAAACTTTGTGTCGATGTTGGTGAATCGAAAAAACAATCCTAATATCAATAAGATAACTACTAAGAAGCCCAGTTTGCTTTTAATCAAAGTCATAGATGGAAGGTGGCAAAAAAGATAGATGCTGCGCCTCAATGTAACATACCAGAGCGAGGTTAAGTGCATTGCCACATCTACAGGTTCTTCGATCGCCCTCTAATAATTTGTGGCATTTATTTATTGTGTTAGTAGCGAATGAGGAATGTCCTGGAGGCACTCCTTGCTCTCATACACCGTTTTTTTAACTGCGAGCGATCGCATCAAAGCAAGTATTTTCGTCCATTTGACCGGGTTGATCCGTCCAGGAATGGTGAAGGCTCAATAGCTCCTTGTTCGGTAGCATAAATCACATACAAAAGGTGATTTGAAAGACATCGGCTGTGCCAAAAAAATAACTGGCTGTAAAACTCCTTCGCAGCGAGGGAACAAAACTTTAATTTTAGGTCACAGACATTCAGTCTGCTGCCACTGTCAAACTACAAAAAAATTGTGTTAAAATAGTGGCAAATTCAAGTCGCCGAACGGGGCATCTCAAAAATGCCGATCGCGCTGGCAAGTCTCGACTGGTGGGCGCATCAGAACACCCAAATTGGTCAAGACTGGAATTTTGCCCCCACAGGTGCATCTAGCAGCGTTTAACCTTCCGTTCCCCACTGCTGGCGGAAAAATAACCCCGTCCGGGCCGCGAGGTTTAAAGTTAGGTTAAAAAGCTTGACATAATAGGATCGAAAGCTGTATAAGGAATGCGACAAGCAGCCCTAATCCTACCTATAAGTGTGTGTTAACTCAGACATAAGCAAGGACTATCAGTATTTGTCAGTTTGAGGCGATTGTGGTCTAACCCATACCACTGGTTGTCGATCGCCCTGTCGGAGAAAGCAACTCCAGCAAGTCTGGCGATCGACAGATGAAATTAGCAACTGATGGTATAATCAAGCGTAGTGTAATGTGGGCTTGACCTAAATTGGGGTCTGGGCTGTAAAAAGGGCCAGCCTTCTACGTTCAAGCAGGAACTAGACACGCCTACTGTGCATCAACAGTTATGGATAGGTTCTATTTTTTTGGCAGTTATTGTCAACAGGCAAGGAACCACAAAAAGTATCAGTTGGGAATTGCCGATCGAGTTGAATAGAGTGTGAAGGTGTGAGGAAAATGAACAGAACTTTTTGGAATTTACTTCTAGTATCCCCGGCAATTCTGGGGCTATCATCAGTCGTCAGTACCGCTGCGATCGCTACTGAAGCGACCGCAACCGCTGAAGCCAACCAGGTAGCAACAGCACAGCCATCTGAGTCAAAAATTGTAGAACCAGTTGCAGCAACCCCTGCTGCCCCAGAAAAGCTGGCTTTAAACAGCATCGCTCCGGCGGCAGAAACCCCGATCGCCAACTCCGCAGACGCCGAAAAACTGGCAGCAATCGCACCAGAAACCAGCGCCACAGAACTGCAAACAGCAGCGATCGACATCAATGCAGCAGCGCCCATCGCCCCCGCCACCACAGCGGCAGCGATCGCTCCCCTACCTGCTGTCACCACAGCCCAACCATTGCCCCAAGCCTCAGACTTGGCAGTGGAAAGCACCCCGACAGCAACCGCCAAAACTGAAGTGCCAGCAATTGCTAGCACCCCAGCCGCCAAGGTAGAAATTGCTCAGACAGCACCCGCAGGCATGGGTGGCCCGATCGTCCCAGCAGCACCCCAAGCCCTCCCCGCCGAACCATCTGGAGCCATGTCCCAAGTGACATCGGTCTCTCAGCTCTCCGACGTGCGGCCGACAGATTGGGCATTCCAAGCCCTGCAATCGCTAGTCGAACGCTACGGTTGTATCGTAGGCTATCCCGACGGCACCTACCGCGGCAACCGCGCCCTGACTCGCTACGAATTTGCAGCCGGCGTCAACGCTTGCTTAGACCAAGTAACCAAGCAAATTAGCTCGGCAACATCGACCTTCGTCACCAAAGACGACTTAGCCATCCTGCAACGCCTGCAAGAAGAATTTGCAGCCGAACTCGCTACCCTGCGCGGACGAGTAGACGGTCTGGAAGCTCGCACCGCAGAACTCGAAGCCAACCAGTTCTCCACCACAACCAAACTGGCAGGAGAAGCCATTTTTCTCGCCAGCGACAGCTTCGGAGATGGTATCGGCCTGCGCGACGACAAAACTTCCACCACCCTCGGCTACCGGGTGCGGTTGAACTTCAACACCAGCTTCACCGGCAAAGACTTGCTCAGAACCCGCTTGCAAGCTAGAAACGTCGCCAACTACGGTGCAGCCACTGCCACTGGTACAAACATGGCTCGCGTCGCCCTCACCGGCGAAGACGGCAGCCAATTCTCCCTCGATCAATTGTGGTATCGCTTCCCAGCAGGCAACGCTACAGTCTGGTTCGGGCCGAAAGGACTGAGGCTCGATGACGTTGCCGAACTGACTACTCCCTTAGAAAGTCCTAGTAGCGGCGCTATCTCCGCGTTTGGACGTTACAACCCAGCAGTGTTCCGCGGCCCCGAAGGAGCAGGTGCTGCTATCAAATACAACTTTGGCGCCGTGAGAGCCACAGTCGCCTATCTTGCCTCCGACGGCGATGCTCCCAACCCAGCTAATGGCCGGGGCGTTTTCGACGGTTCTTTCAGCGCTTTGGGTCAGCTCAACTTCTCCCTAAGCAAATTTATTGACATTGGTGCAACTTACAACCGGAAATACAATCGGGGTGGCGATGTTGCGATCATGGGCGGCACAGGCAGTGCCTTGGCTAACCGTCCCTTCGGTCAAATATCGACTGCATCAGATAACTTTGGGGTACAACTTAACCTCAAACCCAGCCCGCGCTTCCAGTTGGGTGGTTGGTACGGTTACACCAAGGCTCACCAAGAACGTGGCGCAGATCGAGACGCTACTATTCAGAATGGTGCTCTTTTCTTGGCCCTGCCAGATTTTGGCAAGCCTGGAAACCTCCTCGGTTTTATTGCCGGTGTACCGCCAAAAGTTACTGAGAGCGATGTCAGAAGAGATCGCGACACCTCTTATCACTTAGAGGGTTTCTATCGCTTCCAAGTTAATGACTTTATTTCGGTGACACCCGGCGTTTACGTGATTCTGAATCCGGAACACAACAAAAACAACGAAGATATCTGGGTAGGAGTCCTGCGGACAACCTTTAGTTTCTAAGGTTTCCGGATATCTAGTTAAAGCTAAAAGCGGCAGGTGACTGCCGCTTTTATTTTTTGGTCAAAAGCAACGGAGGAGACGGCAGTGCCGTTTCCCTACCGAAAATAATATTGTAGGGAAACGGCACTGCCGTCTCCTAATTTTGGCTACTAATAATTCCGATGCCACCGGATTTGATATCAATTTCGATGCCATCGGAATGACAAGCGAGGAGACGGCAGTGCCGTTTCCCTACCGAAAATAATATTGTAGGGAAACGGCACTGCCGTCTCCTAATTTTGGCTAATAATTCCGATGCCACCGGATTTGAGATGATATCAACCATCAACAGTCAACAAAATTAGGAATTTTGGCGGCAAATCCCGAATACCGAGGTGTAACCGTGCAGAAATGTGCTGCCCCCGACAGGGCCGATTTCGCCGTTGCAGAAAAAGCCGCTCAAGGGGATGTTTTTGAGGTATCTGCCGAACAGTCGCGAGTCAAAGTTCGATTGACCGTAAAGCCCTTCCCCGCGCCCCAGACAGGAGAACATCAAGGCGCCGGCACTGGATGTACCCCTGTCCTCGGCCGATCGCTGATGCCGATCGAGCAGCATTTCTAGATCTTCTGCGGAGGTGCGGGCGTCCCGCAGGTGAAATTGGATGCGCTGTCCGGGACGGACTCGATCGCCGATCGCAATTGCCCCCACTTTCGGATCTACACCCAACAAATTGCGGATTAAAAAATCCCCAGGCTCTAATGTCATCTTGAATTCATCGCTGACTAAGCCGACAAATAACGAGTGCTGCGCTAATTCTCTGTCTGCTTCGCTCAAAGTTTGAACTAACTCTCGCAGGGCGTCTAAGGGCGATCGCTCGATGCCCCTGCTGCCCATATCGTCGGTTTGTTCTTCGAGTTTCAGCAAAATATTGCGCTCTCCTTCCGTCACCCGATAAGGATGCCCGATCGGTCTACAGCCTTGCGCGACGATCGTTTCCAGAACTATATTCCCGCTCAAAGCCACTCCCACCGTCCCTTCTCGGTACAACTGATAGTCGCAAAACAGCGCCGCACCTCTGCCCGCACCGTCCCCGCCGGCCAGTCCTCCTACCTTCGGCGCGCCCGGATAGGCATAATCGAGTCCTTGGAGCAAATCGTTAATTTGTGAGGAAAATGGGTCTGCCAAGATGATAAACTGCGGTTCTTCCTGGGCAGGCACACCCAAGACATTCACCCAAGTATCCGGGGGGCTGTCCAAGTCCGGCAGTTCTTCTGCACCGACGTGAAAAGTTCTGACGTTTACTCCAGGTAAGCGGGCTAAACTCAGGCTGACTGCGGGAGAACCCTCTACTTCTTCGGTGAGCCCGCCCCGGTTCGTGCCGATGACTCCTCCCCCGCCGCAGCCCAAAATCGCGGGCACGGGCAGCAATTCTCGCAGTAAAGGCATCAGCCGAGAATACTCGCTAGCAAAGGCAGATGAGATAAAGATCAGGGCTAAATCTGCCGGGCCTTCTAATTCGCGATCGGCTTGTTCTACAACTTCTTTCAGGGCTGATTCTAAAGACGGACGGGTTGATAAAGCACTGACCCATTGCATTTGGTTTTCGTACATAAGGCAAACTTCTCTATAAAAACTATTTCTATAGCTTGTAAAAGTATAGTCATTTATTACATGACACAGGAGGCATGAAGTCCCTCCCCCTTCTTTCTTACTTCGAGCGGATTGACCCGCCTCGGCTGAGCTACGCAGATCCCTATCCCATTGCTAAAAGCATTTGGGATTGCTTTTCTCATGATATTGTAAGACCCATTAACATCGGCATTAATTAATTGACCGCTCGATGTTTTGTACAATCCTCTCTTAATTCGTTTGCCACTAAACTTGACATCCTGGGCGCTATTCTGACCGTAAACAGAAATCGGGTCTAAAGAAATAAAACTGGAGACAGAAGTATATGATTCTTCCTGTAACATCACTCTTATCCCAACTAATGCAGCCTTATATTCCAACATCTCAATCAATCGATCATGAGGAATTGTGACGAAGTTCTGATTAGTTTTTTTCCCCAAATTTATCTCGTTTTTCCATTGTACATTTTTGCCAATTACCAGAGTCCCAATCTTGAGTTCTCTTAAAAGATTGATAATGTCACGACTGGCATGGTGCAAGTAATTATCGATTTTCTGGTTTCGACAACGAGTCAAGCGCTGAATTCTACGCGATGTTTGGCGCAGACCTTTCAATCGAGACTGTATATGTGCCTTACGTTTGTTGTAGAATTGATTAATTGATTTCAGTGGTCGCCCGTTAATCAGTAAAGGGACAAACCCCGGCTGATTTGAAGTTAGCGCTCCTAAATTATTCAATCCTAAATCTATACTAGCTACTGATTCTTTCTGATTTGCATCACTGGTGGACTCCGGCTCATCGTGAATTACCTCAATCGCATAAGAATCACACTTGGAAACTAACCTAACTTGACATATTTTCTCTGGTTTTACCTGAGTTTTAATTGAGATATCAGTCCCTGAAATTTTTATAATTCCTTTCGGTAATTGCTTACTACTAATCGCCTGAATTGTGTATACAACAAGGTTTCGCCCTTTGACTTTATCTTTATACTTAGGTAGTTTTGGGCATCCCGTGAATTTTGTGGGCTGCATTTTATAAGCTTTAACGGTTGCAAAAAAACCTTGCCAATTCTTGTCCAATATCATCAAGATTTGTTGGCTTACTTTCGCTGGCAATGCTTTGTATGCTGGATGAGATTTCATCAACTGAGCCATTTTGTTGTAGTTGAGATACCCCCATCCGTATACAAAGTTTTGGCGGATAACGTAGTTGGCAGCATTGTAGAGATTTTTTGATTTAAAGGCTAACCGATCGATAGTGGCGAAACGATGTTCTGTGGATTTAATGATATGTCTCTCTGCTAATTGCATTCAGACTCTCCATTTTTTAACTCGGCAATGATTCTCTCCGTTTTTCGTGCTCCCAGGCGTTGTCCGTAAAGTCGAGCAGCAAAACTTGTGACAACAGCCACTAAGTCTTGCATTAATTCATCTCGCCCATTGTCGGCTAAATTGACAATTTCTAGCTTAACTCCTGATCTTAGTAGAAGTATGTCTAGATAATGTGTGCCAAATCTAGCTAGACGGTCTTTATGTTCAATTAAAAGAATATTGTAGTCATCTTGTTGGAGTAAAGCTTCTAGTTGTTTTCTGTTGTCATTTAATCCGCTGCCAATTTCTTTGACATTTCTGACGATTTGATAACCGTTGGCTATCGCATATTCGGTTAATCGAAGTGATTGGCGGTTGAGATTTTCCTTGTTTTCAGAAGACGAGACTCGGCTGTAAATTGCAACTCGATTTTGTTTCAACTCCGAACGTGGTTTTTGTGGCGAATAGTCAACTATAATTAAACCGCTTTCTGTTTGCCGTGCCGGATGTGGTAGCTTGCCAGTCTTCCACCACCGCCAAGCTGTTGTATAACTGATGCCTATTGCTTTTGCGTAATCGGGTAGTTTCATTTTGCCCTCCTGACTATATGGTACTACTATTGCTTACTGTTGCTTATAGTTTTAATAAAGTTTTACAATACTTAGGCTAACCGGAACAGGCCACTGACGGGACGGTTTTATGGGGCGATCGATTCCCCTCGCAGTCCGCGATCGTGTTAACATAAGTTAACATGAGTCTCGACTCAATCTGTTTAGTGTTAAAAGCCGTGTTCAGCAAAATCTTAAAAGATAAAGCTCAATACAGTTTGACACACCAACTTCGTGTAGTGTTTTCATAAAAAGTCAGGTCAGCTCAACCTGCATTCATGCCTGTGGACTAGAACCCGCCGACGGGATCTGGGCAAAGCAGGAAGTAAAGACGGCGGCCGCGATCGCAGTTAGGGATGGTTTCTATCTGGGCTGCCACAGCAGCACATCTCAAGCTAGTATTAGTTGAGATCGCCAGACAGAAACGGCAAGTCAAACACAAGCTAACATCCAAAAAGAAAACCTTTCATACCAACAAGTTTATGACAACAACACCCGCAGGCAACATCGAAGAAAAAATTGAAGAAGAACTAGAAAGCGCTCGTACCGTCTGTGACTTGAAGGGCGCCACTTCCGGGGAATGTGCAGCAGCGTGGGACGCAGTTGAAGAACTGCAAGCTGAAGCTTCCCACCAAAAGCAAGTCAAACCTAAGAATTCTTTTGAAAAGTATTGCGATGACAATCCTGACGCTGCTGAGTGCCGCATCTACGACGAATAAACGAGCAACTTAGTTTTCTCCCTTCGATCCCGCGCCGAAATTAACTTTTGGCGCGGGATTTTTTGATCGGTTTATGAAGCAACTAAGGAATGAGAATTAAATAACTTACAATTTTTTTTATTGTTCTTGTGGGATGGGCGTCCCGCCCGTCCTTTCTGGACGGGCGGGACGCCCATCCCACAAATATGTGTAAATTATTTAATTCACGATCCTAAGAAGACCTAAAAAGACCGCCGTCTTATCTCATCCCTGATTTTTGAGCGTTTTTGTAGTAAAATCTGTCAGAAATAAGTAAGTATATTTTCCCAAAGATGTTTAGTCTTTTATTGGCAGCCACCGGGCCTTGGTTTCAACCACTTGTGTGGATGGATTACCGGTTGTCGGTGTTATTAACCGTTTCGATCCCGCTGGTAGTGCTGATTTGGGCTGTTTTTGCTTCATCTGACGCGATCGCCCGTTTGTTGATGATTTATTGGCGGGTGGCGAGTTTGTTGGCAATTACACTTTACCTGATGATGGCTGCACTGCCTGTAAGCTTTGTGTCGTCGGTGATGGGGAGGGCATTGATTCCTGCTTGTCTGTGGTTTTGGGAAGATTTAAACGACGAAATTGCCGATCGACCGCAGTCGTCTTTAAAGCTGGCTTTTACAGCTTGGCGGTGGGCGATTACTGTTTACAGCGGTTTGGGCGCTCTAGCTCAAATTCCCTTCTTAACCTGTGCCTTTAAATCTCAAATACAAGTAATTGACGAACCTTTTTGCAGCGTTTGGTTTGACCCGCCTTGGCTGTACAAACAGATGTTTCATGCTAAAGCAAGCCCTCAATTTTTGGGATTTTTGGGTTTGACAGGTTTAGCAATTTATGTGGTTTACTTATCATACTTTGTCCTAATTAGATTGGGAAAACAAGGCAGATCTGCTACAGGGAATTAAGTTGATTTCAAGGAAGTATTTGCTTCCTAAATTCCTGTTAATCTCTTCAAAAAAACTCAGAAATAAAAAACGGGGCAAATTTACGGAAAAATAAAAACAATAAGAGGATGGTAGAAGTGGGTGTAATGTTAGTGGAAAAGACTGTGATTGATAGCAAAGAAGCATACTTACAATGCTTAGAAAAGCTGATTTGGGCGATCGCTCGCCTCAACGCAGAAGTCGAACCAACCGAACTAGCTCGGATTGCCGAACTTATAGTTCAGCCGATGACCGGGCCCTGGCGGTTTTTCCATACTCCCGAACATATTTTTGAGGTCGGGGGAAATCAAGATGCGATCGAGGTTTTGGCAGCTTTATTTCACGATATCGTCTACGTACAAGTCGATCACAGCATTAACTTTAACGTCAGCTACTACATCACTCCTGTTACCAAAGAGGTTAACAAACAGCTACGGATTCGGGAGCAATCTGAACTCCCTGCTGATGCTACCTTAGAAATGGTAATGCTCATATTCGGTTTTGTACCCGGAGAAGTGCTCAATCCCTTCGTCGGACAAAACGAATTTCTCAGCGCTTTAGTTGCAGCAAAATCTCTCGAACCATTTCTCAAGCCCGAGCAATTGCTTCAAATTGTCGCCTGCATAGAAGAAACAATTCCGTTTCGCTCCGCCGAGTGGGGAGTCACCGCAACTGGGCGCCTTTATGACCGCTTGCAAGCAATAACTAGCCTGTTTCACCTCAGTTTAACTGATGAGCAAATACGGGAAACAGTGAAAAAAGCTGTGCGAATTGCCAACCGGGATGTAATTAGTTTTGCTCACGAAAGTTCAGCCCATTTTTTGGCAAATACCTGGAATTTATTACCGGAAACTAATCACAATATCACCAGCTACGGTTTTTATACAGTTCGCGACTACCGAGTTGCTTTGCTGAAGATGGAGGGTTTTCTGACTTATCTCAAGCCCGAGGTGATTTTTCGGCAGTTTGAGGGATTCCCAGACGATCGCACATATCAACGCTGGGAAACTACTGCTAGGTACAATCTCGAAATTTCCCAGCTTTATCTGGGGTGCAAACTGGCTGCTATCGCCCTACTGGAAGCTCTTTCTTCCGGTTTGGGACTCGATGTTTCTCTGGCCATGATGATGGGAGAACTGCCAGATAGAGCCGATAAAGGCATCCGTCTGGAAAGCTTTTTTCCTGAAATAGAGAAACCTCACCAACCTCAAACTCCTTTAGAAACAGAAGTATTCAATTTATTAGAAAATGGGCGGGCGAAAAGCAGTTCTAATACCGATTTGGAAAACTCCCCCCTAGCAACGTTTATGGTCAAAATTGTGGGATTTGACGAAATGCGCTATCAGTGCGATCGGGCTAAGCAATTTTTTAGGGCCAATCTGGAAGCCGATGACTTTATTACCGACTTTAACCCCATCGTTACAGAAATTGTCGTTGACTCAATTCTTAAGTTGTTTGAAACCCGCAAATCTACTATCTACCGATACTACGATATCACTTCTGAGTTAAAGTCCAAACCCCAGACCAATTTTCCGGTACGCCTCTCTCAATCAAATGATTGACTCGCTCCAAATACAGTGCAGCCGTTTTATCGTCAGGATTAACGGCTAAAACTTGATAAAAACAGATTTTAGCAGCCTTAAATTCGTGAGAGCGATAATGTTCTAAACCCCGTTCAAAATCAGTCTGAGTTTGTAACTTCATTTCCCTGAGCAACTCTGTTTCTGCATCGAGGACTTCATAGATAGAAATTGGCTGCTGTTTTCCCTTGACAATTACTCTATCTAAAAAACGGATTTGATACTGTTCGCGATCCGTCAAATTATCCAAAACTTTCTCGGAAATTATCAAAGATACTCCATATAACTTAGTGAGACTTTCCAGACGAGAGGCTAAATTGACATTATCCGAAAAAGCATCTCCCTGCATTCTCTCCGCTTCCCCAACTATACCCACCATCATGTGACCAAAATGCACTCCTACGCCGACTTGAATCGGTGGATATCCGCTGTGTATGCGATCGGCATTATATTCGTACACTTGTTGCAGTTTAGCGATTCCACCTTTGACAGCATCGTCAGCACCGTTGGGAAAAACAGCCATCATCCCATCTCCTAAATACTTGACAATAAAGCCGTGATGTTCTCTAATTTTTGGACTTACTTCTCGCAGGTAATCATTAACAAAGTCAAAGTTTTGCTGCGGAGTCATCGTTTCGGAAAGGGCAGTAAACGAGCGAATATCGCTAAACATGACTGCCATTTGTTTGCTGACATGATTCCCTAATTGGATATCCACAATGCTTTCTTTTTTCAAAAAGTCTAAGAAAGCATCGGGGAAAAATCGCCCGTAGGCGCTATTAGTTTGCGATAAATTGATGTGAGACTTAATTCTGGTTAACAGTTCGTCTTTCGAGAAGGGTTTAGTTAGATAGTCATTTGCTCCGAATTGAAATCCTGCTATTAAGTCTGATACTTGATTTTTGGCAGTTAGCATCACTACGGGCAACTCGTGAGATGGGTATTTCTCTCTGAGTTTAGCGCAGACTTCATAACCAGACATTCTGGGCATCATGATGTCGAGAATGATTAAGTCAAAATGCACCCCGCTTTCCAAGAGTGATAAGGCTTGTTCGCCGTTTAGTGCCTGAATGACACTGTAATTTTGTAGAGAAAGGTGATTGTTTAAAACTTGCAGGTTAATCGGATCGTCATCAACTATCAAAAGTTTAAATTTTTCGACTTCTAATAGCGCAGTGGCTTGCTTTACTGGATTCGGAGCGGGTTTAGGCACATTCCAATTGGAGGATAGATAAGTTTTATTTCTGTTGTTTTCTGATTCTGAATCCTGAATTGGCGATGCTAGCTGCCGATTTATTCCTGCTTCGCTAGGATGAATGGTTTCGGGAGAAAGAGGTAGGGTAAATGTGAAACGCGAACCGATGCCGATTTGGGATTCTGCGTATATTTTGCCGCCGTGGAGTTCGACAAATTGTTTGGAGAGTGTCAAACCTAAGCCTGTGCCTCCGTATTGCCTGACTGTGGAACCGTCGCCTTGTTCAAATGGTTCAAAAATGCGATCGAGATTAGCGACAGAAATTCCGATTCCTGTGTCGGAAACCGTGACAGCTATTTGAAAATCTGGGTTTGATGCTGGGAGATTTGACGGGGACACTCCCAGAGATGTTTTGCCGTCGGTATCTACAATTGCTGCTGATATTTTTACCGTGCCGGATTCCGTAAATTTAATCGCATTTCCAATTAAATTGTAGAAGATTTGTTGCAGGCGGTTTTCGTCGGCTAAAACTAATGGCAAATCTGAATCGATGGCATTAATTAATTCTAAATCTTTGCCAGCCGTTAAATGTTGACAAACGGTGAGAATCACTTCGACAATTGACCTCAATCCTACACTCTGAAGCTGCAATTCTAGTTTCTGATTTTTGAGTTGGGCAAAGTCAAGAATGTTGTCAACAAGTTCGTTGAGTCGCCTGCCACTGCTGGCAATCATTGAGAGGTTTTGTTGTTGAATTTCTGATAACGTTCCGGTGGCGCCGTCAATCATTGATTCGGCAATGCCGATCATTCCGTTAAGGGGAGTTCGGAATTCGTGGGAAGTGTTGGCTAAGAATTCGTCTTTGAGTTTGTCGAGTTGCTGCAATTCTTGATTCTGAGTTTCTAGGGTATTGAAGGATATTTGCAGTTGAGATGCCATGCTGGTAAAGGATTTGGCTAGCTGCCCTACTTCGTCGGTGCGATCGAGATCCAGCTCAACTTTGTGCTCCCATTCTCCTCCCGCAAGGTTTTTGGCTGCTGCGTTTAATCGGAGAATTGGCTTTGTGAGCGATCGCGCTGTCAAAGTTCCAATAATTATTGATAGAAATAGGGCAGCGATACAAAGTAAAATAGTGCTGCGGGTGTTGCTATTGATTTCATCCATGAAATCGTTTGCTGGAATTACTACCACCACCAACCAATCCAGTCCTACCTGGTCTTTATAGGACAGAATATGTACAAAATTAGATTGATTGTTAAGTTTAAATTGTAGCTTTTGTGGTGGTTCAACTAAGCTCAAGTTGAAACTACTAATTATGTGTTTTGCTGCCGATGCAGTTAAGGGATTTGTGCTATCAATTGCTGGCAAGCGTTGCAATTTGCCACTGGCGTCAGTAATGTACGGTTTTTCCTCCGTCGAACTGCCAACTATTGCGCCCGATCGCTCCATAATAAATACCTGACCCGATCGACTAATTTTGATTTTTCTAAGAAAATCGCTAATTTGACCCAAAAGAATATCGACTGCCATGATGCCACGAAAGTCGCCCTTCTTATCATAAAATGGCTGAGCCACCGTGATTCCCAAATCGCCTTGAAAAAATGTATAAATCGCAGTCCATATCGGTGATTCGGCTGCGGTTGCACCAATGTACCAAGGGCGAGTTCGCAAGTCATAAGTTGGTTCAAAACGCAACAGCTTCGTTCGATCGCCGAAAGCATCTAGCTCATAAAAAGAACGTCGGGGAAAGTTTTCTGTAATTCTGGTAACTAATTGACCAGATTCCTCTCGACTAACTCCAATAAACTGACCTTCTTTCGTCCCTAAATAGATTTGACGCACCGATGAAAATATTTTTACCTGCTGCCAAAAGGAGCGTTCAGTTTCTAGAAAATCTTCAGGTCTCAGTTTCCCAAGTTGAGCTGCACCTGCGTTGAGTTGGACAATATTATAAGGTTTTTCTAAGTAATGCGCGAGGTGTTCTTGAATGCGCCCACTGATTTCGCCCTGCAAGTTGTCTGCAAGTTTTTGAATTGCTTGTTGTCCATTTTTGAACGACAAATATCCAACTATACTGACTACGGCGAAAGTTTGCACGACGAATGGCAATGTCAACGCTAAACCGAGGGGCATAGTACCAGATATTTTTGCGATCGATCTACTAATTATTTTCACTAACATAATAAATAGTCTAACTTCTCAGAGATCCAGCCCAAATCCGCAGATTGTTGCATTTGAGCATAATTAGTAATTAGTTTCAGCTAATTGGCGATCGCGAATTCCGCGCAAATTAGCAATACTGGCTGCGTGATGTAATAAAAAGCACCGAGTCAAACATACGCAAATTCCCCAATTTAACGCATTGTACCTCATGATATAAATCTCCGCTACACAATTATTCCCTGCTACTTTACATAATTAAGTGCGGCCTCATAGAATGTCTAATTAAGTCAACCCTCAACCCTCAACTCTCAACATCCATCTGTTACATCCATTAAAATATATTAGCCAACTTCCTTTCTTGTGTCACTCATCTAAGCTACCTCAAACAAGCGTCACTAGAAAAAGCGACTGTTAAACCGCTTTTCCCCACAGCTACAACTGGGGAATAGCAAGTCTAGCAACTCGCAAACAACCAAGGTCAAATCAAAAAACCATCCAAAGCACAAACGCAATTCACATTAAATGACGTTGGGGCTGTTATTGTTACTTACTACCTGAAACTATGCCGTTATCCAAAATGAAAATATCCGCTAACTTCAGCGATGGTTGAATGCCAGCGGAGCTTGTTGGGCAATTACCATTACTCACAAGTTAAGCTAAAAGCACTGTTGTCAATGAGTAATCTTACTCATTTTTTTACCGAGATACCAATTAAAATATGACTCCATTTGTTAC